>JAKLIR010000043.1 GCA_022709505.1 bacterium
GAGGTCTTTCATCCATTCGAGCGCGGAGATCGGGCGCCCGTTGATTTCGCCGACGTTGCAGTACACGCCGTCTCCGGCCATCGGGATCGAGCCTTCCACGCAAAGAATGAATTTTCCCGGAAATTCGTCCCGCGTTTTCTCGATCGCGCTTATCGCGAGGTCGCCCGCCGCCGCCATCACGTTCGGGTGAAACTTCATTGAAAGCTTGTTCCCCGGAACCACCGGGTCGAGAAGCACTTTCTTGATGTCGGGATCAACGGTGTTCAAAAGCGACACTGAGCAGCCCGTGCAGCTCGCCGCCTGAATCCACAATACGGGGTGTTCCGCCAGTTTCTCTTCGAGGGCTTTCGCTATCGAATCCACGCCCATCGACGAGAGCCCGAACGAAGCTGCCACCATACCGGCCATCTTGAGAAAATCCCTACGACTGAACTTTGAACCGGAATCTTTTTCGTGCATTCTTTATCCGACCTCCTCGCTAAAAATTGCTGTTGAACCGTCTTTTCCCGATAATAAAGACAATGTTAATACCTGTCAATCTTATTTGTGAAAATTTTCGCATGTGCGTCCGGAAACGCCGCTGGAACGTCGTTTGTGCTTTCGAATCGGACTGAAAATCTCCGCGACGCCGGATCGGAGAATATCTTTCATCTATGAAAAAAGCCTATTTTTAAAGGTTTTTTGCTTGCGATGTTCGCCGGTGCATATTTATGATGAAAAAGAGATGTTGAATAATCGAAAAATTGTCAACCCAATCACAAACTTTATATAGTTGCTAAAAATTGAAAACAAGGATATGTTTGCCGCCGCTTTTTCCTCCGTGGAGGCTCATTTATTAGTTTGCGCAAGATGAAATAAACGGCGGGTCGATGAACCCGCGCGCCGTCCGCGGTTCGACAACACCGTGGATCGCTCTTTTTATGTTTCCCCGGATTTTCAGGGTGAAAAATCCGGGGCTAATCCTCCTCGTCGTTTCACGCGAGGAGCGAAGCGTCCGTGAGTTCCGCCGGAGTGTTAATGTTGAAGAAGTGGCGGGACGGATCGGACTTTATACCAAGTTCACCGACATGTACGTCTTTTATGTTCAGATCCTTGATGCAAAGTAGTATTTTGTTGATTCCGGCGGCGATGGACTTTTCGAAAGCGGGCAAACAGCGGATGGAGTAGGCGGAAAAGAGCGCTTGCGGGCCGTCCGTCGTGCGGACTATCGCGGCGTCCGAGCCTTTTGCGAGTTCGAGCACCCGCGCCGCCGCGGCGCCCTCGATGAACGGCATGTCGCACGCAGCCACCTGATAATATTCCCTCTCGAACCGGCGCATCACGGACATTATCCCCGCCGCCGGCCCGGCGCCCGCCACTTCATCCGTCACGCATTCATATCCGTACTTGCTGAATACTACCGGGCTGTTTGTTGAAACTATTATCTCGTCGAAAAACGGGCGGACGGAATCGAGGATGATTTCGAAAACAGGTTTGTCTCCGATTTCGAGAAGGCTTTTGTCCCGTCCCATCCGGCTGCTCTTACCGCCCGCAAGTATGATAATCGTCTTTTTTTCCGGTCCGGTCATCGGACTTTCTCCGGGTCAATTCGAGGCGTCGATGGCGCGCAGAGGCGACGCGCTTCCGTAGCCTCTGTTGCTCGCGATGTAGTCCCAATGCGCAGTCATTATCGAATACAGCAGCGCGTCGAACTCGGATTCGACGCCTCTCGTGTCGATGCTTTTCATATAAGATTCGCACTCGTTGCAGAGGAACAGGGCCGTGACGGCGTCATCGTCCGCTACGAGCTGTTCGAATTTTTTATGATCCGAGCAACCGCAGGCGGTGCATTTCAAGCGTTGGTAGGGCCATTCGGCCTCGCAGACGGAGCAAACGAGGAATCGCACGCCGTCCGGATCGGTGATTTTAGACAGCACGGGGCGCGCGCCGCAAACAGGGCATCGCGGTTTGTACGAAGTGCTCTCCTTATCGATTCCGGCGCGTGCTTCTGAAAAAATTGTTCGCAGCAGAGGGCGCACGGTGAGCGCCGCCGCCAATTCCATGCCGGGCGACACGTCTTTATCGGCCGGGATATCGTCTTTGGCCCGCGCCGCGAACGCCTTGAAACTCCGTTCGAGTAATTCGGCCTCGTGCGAATCACGTGTTTCAGCGTCGCCGGGAAAGTCCGTTTTCACATTTAGGATTCCCTTGATCCGCCGGAATAAATCCAAGGATTGCCGCCAGTCGATTTGAAGAGCCGTCAGGCCGGCCATCGGCTCGGCTTTCAAATCGATATGCGGATCGGGCTTCACTTGGACTTCGGGGGTCGATTCATAAGCGTCGAGAATCAATTCGTATTGAGCGAGGGCGTCCGAAAGGTCTTGGCGTTTCGCCCGGATCGAAGCGGAGTGCTCGCGAAGTCTCTTAATGACATCGGAATTCATTTTAAGCATCCCATTCGAAATTTCGTCCGAAACGGCTGCGGATCAACCGGCCGCCGCGGGATGAACCAATAAAAAAGGGCGTCGGGTTGAGCCGTCGCCCTTTTGGTCAACTTAAAAAAACAATCAGACGTTAAGCATGTTCGTGATTCTTCTCGCCAGCTTGATCTGCTTGAGGAAGTCTCTTCGAGAGACCGTGCGTATCTTGCCGTGATCCGCGCAGACGAGGTTCTGATATGTTTCGTTTTTATGCGTCAGCAGATAGATGACGGACACGTCTTCATAGTCGTCGTGAAGGTGCGCGTCCGGGTAGCGATCTTTAATCTTCGCCAAGCGTTCTTTCGCGAGCTTGATGATCTCGTCGCGAGGGCCGAATTCGAGAGCGTTCGGGGGGCAGGCGGTCACGCAGGCGGGTTTCAGCCCGTTGGAAATGCGGTCGAAACACATCGTGCATTTCACGTAAGGCGCGCCCGGCTTTTCCTGCTTGGGAACTCCGTACGGGCAAGCGTCCCCGAGGTCTTTCACTTTCGCGGAATTCGCGGTATAGACGACCGCTCCGTAGTCGGTGATTCTGACGGCGTCGGACACGTTGCAGACCTCGTTCGCGTAAGCCTCGCAGGGCGGCGTGACACAGTGCCGGCAGGAGTCCTTTAGAAACGTCCAGATGATCTTGTTCGTGTCGTCAACATCCGTCTCGTTGAACCTGATGATGGTGCGTGTCAACGGAGACAACGCGGGCGGATTCTGGTTCGAGCCGCTGTTCGCGGTCTTTTCGAACTTATCCTGATTCCACGTTTTACAGGCGACTTGGCAGCCTTTGCAAGCCGTGCATTTCGAAGAGTCGAACAATATAGCGGAGGAAGCCATGCGCCGTCACCCCTTCCTTTCGATGTTGACCATGAAGGCCTTTGATTCCGGAATGAACGTGTTGGGGTCTCCGGCCGTCGGTGTGAGAAGGTTGGCGGAGTCCCCGCCGTCGCTCGGAGTCATCCATCCGAAATGCCACGTGGTGCCGACCTGATGGATTTTCTTGCCGTGAATCACAAAAGGTTTGTATCGGGATGTGACAACCGCCACAGCTTCTATCTGCCCCCGCGCCGATTTCATGATGACCTTGTCGCCGTTCTTGATGCCTTTCTCTTTCGCCAGCTCCTTGCTGATCTCGCAAATGTTTTGCGGTTGCAGTTCAATGAGCTGCGGGTTGTAGCGAGTCATCAGTCCGGTCTGCCAGTGTTCGGGCATGCGGTACGTGGAACATACGTAAGGATATCTGCCGTCGTTTGACAGAAAGACGTCCTTGCCTTCGCCGTTGCCGTCGCCTTTCTCCCCGAATATCCGCAATGTCGGGGTATTCAATTGGGAGGAGAAAGGATTCATATCGACGGGGCACTCGAGCGGTTCGTAGTGTTCCGGGAACGGGCCGTCGTTGAGAGTGAAGCCGCCGAAGAGCCGGCCGTAGCCTTCCGCCTGCATGATGAACGGCAGCTTGCCTTTCGGGTCGGAGAGCGGCGGCGCCGCGTTGTCGGCGATATCGCCTATCCATTTCGAACTCGCGGCGTCCCACTTGATCACCGGATGTTCCTTGTCGCGCGGTTCGCCGTTCTTGTCAACGGACGCTCTGTTATAGATGATCCTTCTGTTAAGAGGCCAGCTCCACGACCATTCCGAATAGAGCCCGATGCCGGACTTGTCCTCGTTGTTCCTGCGGGTTGTCATGTTGCCCGCTTCGGTGAAGCTGCCCGAGTAAATCCAGTTGCCGCAGGCGGTCGTTCCGTCGTCCGTCAGCACCGTGAAGTTCACAACCTGCGTGCCTTTCTTAAACGACGTGCCGTCCGGTTTCGTGACGTCCGCGGCGTACTTTCCGTTCATTTCCTTTGCAATTTCGACGACGTTGAATTTGCCGGTTTGATCTTTGTAATTCCATACGGTTGAGAGGATCGGATCCGGGTATTTCCCGCCTTCCTTTTCATAAAGGGCCCGGATTTTTTCGAACAATTCGAAAATGATTTCTCCGTCGGGAAGAGCTATTCCCGGCGGGTCGATCGCTTTATAGCGCCACTGCACCCAGCGGCCGCTGTTCGCGAGACTGCCTTCCTTTTCCACGGACGCCGCGCACGGAAGCATGAAGACTTCGGTCTTAATCTTCGACGGGTCCATGCCCGGGCCGCGCCAGAACGAGCCGGTCTCGTTGTCGAACAGGTTCACATTCACCATCCAGTCGAGGTTTCCCATCGCCTGCCGGACCTTGTTGGCGTTCGCGCTGCTGCACGCGGGATTCTGGCCCCACGCGAAGAAGCCCTTGAACTTGCCTTTCGCCATTTCGTCGAAAAGCACGAGCCACGAGTAGTTCACTCCGTCGTCCAGCTTGGGCAGCATCGCATAGCCGAAATCGTTTTCCTTCACGGCTTTATCACCGTAAAACGCTTTGAGGAAGCTGACCATGTATTTGGGGGTGTTGCTCCACCAGTTGAGGCTTTTAGGATCGCTCGTGACCGGCGTGAACTTCTTGGTGTAATCCGCGAGAGTCTGCGCGGAAGCCACCGGCGTCTTCAGATAGCCGGGGATCACGTTGTACAAAAGACCCTGATCCGTGGAGCCCTGAACGTTGGATTCGCCGCGCAACGCATTGACGCCGCCGCCGGCGACTCCGATGTTGCCGAGAAGCAACTGTATGATGCCCATCGTACGGATGTTCTGCACGCCCACCGTGTGCTGCGTCCATCCCATCGCGTACATGATCGTGCCGGCTTTGCCCGGCGCGCCGGTCTTCGTGTAGGCTTCGTACACCTTCAGAAGATCCGCCTTCGATGTGCCCGTCACAGCTTCGACTTTGTCCAGATCGTAGCGCGAATAGTGTTTTTTCAATAACTGATACGCGCATTGCGGGTTCTGCAGGCTCTCGTCCCGGAGCGGAATCCCTTTTTCATCGACTTGATAAGACCACGTGGCCTTGTCGTACTTCTTCTTCACCGGATCGAATCCCGAGAAGAGCCCGTCGTTGAAGGAGAAATCCTTGTTGACGAGATTCGCCGCGTTCGTGTAGTCAACGACGTATTGCTTGTCTATGAGGTCGTTGTCGAGGATGTATTTGATCATCCCGCCGAGGAACGCAATGTCGGTTCCCGAACGAAGCCTTGCATAGATGTTCGCCTTCGCCGAAGTGCGGGTGAAACGCGGATCGACATTAATAATGATCCCGCCGTTCTCGACAGCCTTCATGACCCATTTGAATGAAATCGGATGATTTTCGGCAGCGTTGCTGCCCATTATTAAGATGACGTCACTGTTCTTGAGGTCCACCCAGTGATTCGTCATCGCCCCTCGTCCGTACGACTCTGCCAGAGCCGTTACAGTGGCCGAGTGTCATATACGGGCTTGGTGCTCTATATACACCAAACCCAGACTCCTTAGCATTTTTACGTATAGATAACATTCTTCGTTATCCATCGCCGCGCTTCCCACGGAGGCGATGCTTTCAATTCGATTGACAACTTCGCCTTTCGCGTTCTTTTCGATAAAACCCGCGTCGCGTTCCTTTTTCACCCGCTCCGCTATCCGGTCGAGCGCCCAATCCCACGAAACTTCTTTCCATTCGGATGAATACGGCGCCCTGTACATCGGTTTTGCGAGACGGCGATCGTTCATCGAAAGGTGGATCAGCGATCCGCCTTTGCTGCACAGCGAACCCCGGTTGATCGGCGAATCAGGATCGCCTTCGGTGTTCACAATCTTGCCTGCAATTGTGTGTACGAGAATTCCGCAGCCAACGGCGCAATATGGGCAGACCGTAGTGGTCATTTTAGCGCTCTTTATCCTCAGGTCCTCGGCGTATGCTACCGTCGCGCCGAACCCGAATCCTGCTCCGCTGAGCGCTATCCCCACAGCCGTTGCTCCGGAGACTTTCAAAAAGTCCCTTCTGGTCAAGTCCATCGGCTGAACTTCCCCCCGGTTTTTTTTGCTTCGGAATACAAAAATATAATATTCGAGCAGCTTTATTTTATTGCTTTCACACAAAAATATCAATGGCTTGTGAAATATTTATCAAATCAAAAAAAATCCATAAAAGCCAGTGGTCAACACAGTTTCCGCAAATTTTAGCATAAGCGTTATGCTTAAAAAAGCATGACGTTTCGTATAAACGAAATTTTACCGCGATATCGCGGAGAACACGTTCTAATGAAAAAGGAGATTTTGTTCAAATAATTCTCAAAGTGTGGGTGTAAATTACGTAATTTTCGTCTCTGAGGCGGCCGATGAGGGTCATGTTAAGGGAGTCCGCTTTCACCACCGCTTGAGCGGACGCCGCGGAAACCGCGGCAATCAAGCCGATCCGCGCTCTCGCGCACTTATTGACGATTTCGAGGCTGATGCGCCCGCTGAACATAAGGCATGTCTGTGAGAGGTCGAGACCGGTTGCGGCCGCGAACCCCACGGCTTTATCCAGCGCATTGTGGCGCCCGATGTCCTCCCGCACGACCATTCGGCCGTTTTGAGGCTGAAATATGCCGGCCGCGTGTGTCGCCCGCGTTCTCCAACCCAGAAGCTGGCCCTCGACGAGATCGTGCTGGATTTTCTTCAGATCGTTCGTGCTTATGCACGGCCCGTCGGGCAGCGGTTTCGGGTGCGGCGTGTTCATCACCGGGATCCCGCACATGCCGCCGCTGCTCCTTGATTCGAACTGCTTTTCAACCCGTTTTCTCAGGTCCAGCGCATTCGAATCGGCCGAACCGGCGCCGCCGTGCGTCCTGATGTCGGCGACGGTGACCAAGCCGTCCGACTCAACGAGTGAGAGCGTCTTTATGTCCGAATATGAATTGATTATTCCTTCAGTAATGCAAAATCCCACGGCGAGTTCGCTCTCATCTCCGGGCGTTCGCATCACGCGGGCGTAAGCCGCGCCGTCGATCCGGACTTCGAGAGGTTCTTCAACGATGAGCTCTATCTCGGAGTCGGAGTCGCTTCCGGCGGAACTCTCCCGGGCTTTTCGTTTCAGCGTTTTTTTATCTTTCATCTTCTCGACTTCAAGCGATGGAATCGCACTGGAGCGAACACAGCGGCCGGTTTCTCCCTTTGCATTGATTTTCCGACATATTATGTGATAACGAAAACCGATATGGAACGCAACCGTAATTTAAAAGAAAGCAGAACAACATCTCCGTTTTTCCGCCGGCGGATTGCCATTGCCTGTTTTTTTCGCTATTTATTTGACTTTTTTGTGGAAAAATAAGGAGCGGAGTCGCTTTCCGGGTGGTGCGGGCCGATGGTTATCACGGGAAAACGGTTGCGCGCGCGGGCGATGTGTGATAAATTTTCACTGCTCGATGTGAACTTTTTCACAATTTTATAAAATTGAAACGAAAAACAGCATTGGAAAGGAGTCGATATGGAAGATGTCGTAATCGTAAGCGGAGCCCGCACGCCCATAGGTTCTTTCGGCGGAGTATTCAAGAAAGTAATGGCCACCGACCTTGGAGTGACGGCGGTCACCGAGGCCATAAAGAGGGCCGGCCTCGAAAATGACAAGGGAATCATCGACGATGTAATCATGGGCTGCTGCATGATGCGCTCGGACGAGATCAACATCGCGCGTTGCGTTTCTCTCAAATCCGGAATCCCGTTCACGGTGCCGGCGATGAGCATTCAAAGGCAGTGCAGTTCCGGTATGCAGGCAATGGTCTGCGGGATGCAGCAGATTCAGACCGGCGAGAGCGAAATCGTGCTCGCGGGCGGAGTCGAGGGCATGACCCACGTACCGTACGTGTTGAAAGACATGCGGTTCGGCGCCCGGATGAGGGATGTGGTCGCCACCGACGCCCTCACCGAAGGCCTCACCGATCCGCTCGGCGGATTCCTCATGGGGATCACCGCGGAGAACCTCGCCGCCAAGTACAACATTTCCCGGCAGGAACAGGACGAACTCGCATACACCAGCCAGATGCGCGCCACCAAGGCCATCAAGGAAGGCCGCTTCAAGGACGAAATCATCCCCGTGGTCATCAAAGACCGCAAGGGCGAAAAAATAATCGACACCGACGAACATCCGAAAGCCGAAACCACGCTTGAAACGCTCGCGAGCCTGAAGCCCGCGTTCAAGAAGGACGGAACGGTCACCGCCGGCAACGCCTCGGGAATCAACGACGGAGCGGCCGCTGTGATACTCATGAGCGCGAAGCGCGCCGAGAAACTCGGCGTGAAACCTCTCGCCCGCATAGTCTCCCACGCAGTAGCAGGAGTGGAGCCCGAACTCATGGGCTACGGCCCCGTGCCGTCCACAAAGAAAGCTCTCGAGCGCGCCGGATGGAAACTCGAGGACGCGGATTTGATCGAAGTCAACGAAGCCTTCGCCGCGCAGTACCTCGCTTGCGAAAAACTTCTCGGCCTCAACCGCGAGATCACGAACGTCAACGGCAGCGGAATAGCGCTCGGGCACCCGGTGGGCTGCACCGGTTGCCGCATCATCATCAGCCTGATCAACGAGCTCAAAAAGAGGAACAAAACAAAGGGAATCGGCACGCTCTGCGTCGGCGGCGGCATGGGCAAAACCATGTGCATCGAAATCATCTGATTCCTTAGGGAACGACGGCGAACACAGCCGCATAAACCCGAATCCGTCATTGGGATCCGGGATAAAAGAAACACACGAAGCCCGGAAGTTTTCCTTCCGGGCTTTTTCTTGTTTCCGAAATCCAAAACCACCAGATGGCCTTTCCCGTTCGAACCCGGAGTGATTGTTTCAGGCAAAAAAAAAGGCCACCTGCTCCGGTGGCTCTCTAAGGAGGAGTTGCTGTGGCTGGCAGCAACCATGTCAATCACTAAAAGATATCGGCGCGGTTTGAGGATATCTTTAGGGGGTTTTTAAAAAACATTAACCAGTTAGCAACAAATTCCCCCTATGTGGCAACTGATTTTCCTGCGTGCGTTTTTCCTGCTCGATTTATTATTTTAAAAAGTAATTAATACTCGGAAAACAGAGTGAAGATGAGCTTTGGGACTTAGTTTATTCGCGGGTTTCATTCTGGGGGCGTGGGCGAAGCTGTCTCAAGAATCGGTCAAGAGGCAGACAGAGGACTGACTGGAATGGGCGTCCCGCCCGCTTTTTTGATCCTTTGCGTATTAATGTCTTTATGTAGGGACGGGTCTCGGCCCGGTGGGTCTCCGCACCCGTCCGCCGGCTTGTGACCCCACCTTGACCCAAAAGCCACCCCTGACATCCTGTCCCCCGTGGATTCCGGATCTCAGTCCGGAATGACGGAGTATGTAAGGAGGCGCCTTGAGCGAGCAATGCCGCGTGGTTCATGCGGCATGGCGGAAGTGAAAGTTTTGCGGGGGATTCTCAAGGGGGCGCTTTTTCAAAAGCGCCCCCTTGAGGGCTGCGGCTCGCATCCACCAATCCCGAAATGCCGCCCCTGATATCCTGTCACCCATGGATTCCGGATCTCAGTCCGGAATGACGAAAAATAGGGGTCCGGAACGAGCCTGAAATTAAGGTTTTTCTTCTGGAATAACTTCGCCCGTGAGAGCGCCGACATCCACGGAAGATAGGATTTCGCCTCGATCCGAGACGGCGACTACGAAGGTTTTGTACAACTTCGGGCCTCCCACCACGGCGAGGTCGGGCACGACCGGGCCGAGTTCGAAGCGGAAGGACCACACGCCGTCCCCGGCTTTCGCATCGCCGTGAGAGCCGTCGTCCTTCAACGGGAAATTGCCCGGGCTTATGTTCGGGAACTGGACGGCGAGGGAAGCGCCTTGCGGGAGCGGCTTTTTAGTGGACGCCGATATCAGGATCAGCCTTTTCGCGGGGTCGGACATGTTGCGGTCGAACTTCACGGAAATTTCCGGTTTCGGGGCGGCTGCGGCGTTCTTTTTCTCGTCGGCCGCGGGCTGAGGAGCGTTCTTTTTAGATGGTTTCAGATATTTTCTGAAGAAGTCCGAGCAGCGCACCAGCGCGAGATCGAAGGGCGGTATGTGCGTGCCGTCGTACCAGTAGGTCTCTTTCGGTTCGCCGGCGAGTTCCTGAAGGCGTTTTCCGGCGGCTTCCGAGATGATGAGGTCTTTGCGGCCGTTCATGAGAAGTAGCGGCCGGGGCGAGATCGAGCCGATGTAGTATTGCGGGTCTATGGGTGCGAGTTCGTCCGCCACGGCGTCGAGTTCGGCGGGTGAGAGGTAGTTGCGGAGCAGATTAATGGAAGGGAGTTGGCTGTTGCGGAAAAAGACCTTGAAGTCCGCGCCGCCGACGAGCAGAGCGGCCGCTTTCACACGCGTGTCCACAGCTACGAAGATGCTGCCTATGAACGAGCCTTGGCTCGCCGCGAGGTAGCCGATTCGCGACGAGTCCACCTCGGGGCGTGTTTCGAGCCAGTCGATCGTGCGTCGCAGGTCCACCACGGTCTGCATGATCAGGTTGCGCGTCTGGTACCAGTCCGCAGCCTCGGAATCTATGCCCTCGGATATTCGCTCCCCGTGGAACGCGGCGTCCGGCGCGAGCACCGCGTAGCCGCGCATCGAGAGGAAATCGTACATCGGTTTGAAATCTTCTTTCGATCCGCCCGCGCCGTGCATCATTATCACGCACGGGTAGGGCGCCTTGCCGGTTGCCGGAACGTATAGGTACGCTGTCACCCGCTGCGCGTTGGTGGTCGCGTATGAGACGTGGTAGATCGTCGCGCGCGCGTTCTTTTCAACCTGTTGCATTTCCGCGTTCAGAGGCTGAAGTTTATCGTAACCGAAGAAAACCGTGGAATTAACATTCGCGCCCGGCGTTGTCGCGAACGCTTTCGCGCATACTATCGCCAGAATCGCCGCCATCATTAAAATTCGTTTCATCTTCGCCGCTCCTCCGTCGCCGATTTCATTGCGGGCTCTGAAAGCTCTGTCTCGACGCCCGCAAGTACTGATCACGATATTTTACCCCACATTTTTCACCAATGTGAGTTGAAATCGCAAAAAGAGCGATCTACGGCGTTGCATCATCGACTCGAACTCGGTCACATACCTCTAAGTATGCTCCCTCGTTCTCGCTCGATGCGTCTTGTATCTCATCCCTTTTTACGATTCCCCGGATTTTCCGGTGAAAAACCCCCACATTTTTCACCAATGTGAGGTGAAATCGGAAAAAGCGGGGTAATCGGAAAACGCTGTTCGCGGGAGTTACATTTTTATTAATATCATTATGAAAAAGGCCGCGAAGGCTATGTGGAAGAGCGCTCTTTTGCCGCAGGGTTTCATGGAGGACATGATTCTGAAAGCGAAGAGGTGCGCGGCTGCGAAACCGGCGGCGACGGCGACGATCGCGGCGATTTCGGGCGCGGCCATCGGCGCTCCCTCAGCGGCGCGCGCGGCCGGCTGGAGATAGAGCGTTTTCACGGCCCATATAGGCAGCAGGGCGAGAGGCAGCCCGGCGATCACGCCCGTCACTTCCTCATTTAGCACGATCATCCATCCGAAATACATCAGGGCTATCAGCGCCTGAGACCAGAATGAGTCAAGATAGCCGATCCAGAAACCTATCATCGGGCCGATGATGATGCTCCAGAGCCAGTGCCGGGGAGGACTGCTCCAGCGCATCGCCCATCGCGCGACGCCGAGCCCGAGGGTCACTATCACGACGAAACCCACGACGTAGGGGCTGTTGATCGCGCCCGCGAACAGGTCCCGGAACAGTGCGGAAGCGGAGCGCGCCCACACCGCCGGCAGCATGCCCGGAACCGCCGTCGCCGGGATCAGAAGCATCGGTTCGTACCGCAGCGCGCCTGTTTTTATCCCGTCTCTTAATGTCGCCATGCCCGCCACGCCGGCGGCGGCGAGGATCACCATATCGGCGGGGAACCTGCTCGCGAGGAACTGCGTCGGCAGGTCGGGCGCGAATTGTTTGAGTTGCGGAACGGCAATAACGATTCGCTCGACGAGTCTCAGGATCAGCGGGTTGCCGGATATCCCCGTGGCGAGTCCCGAAACGAGTGCTATTATGTATCTTGCGAAGGCGCCCGGCCCGAGAATTTCCCGAACCGCGTAAACCGCCGCCGCCGAGATCACGAGCGCCGCGCCGAAAAGGATCAGCCCGCGCGTGGAGAACGCCGCCGGTTTCACGGCGCTCTTTCCACTCTTTTTCTTTCGGCTGTTTTTTTTCGCCATCGCCCGCTCACTTATTTACTGTTAGTGCGCCGCCCTCGCTTAGCCCGCATTTTTCACCGGAAAAATCCAGATTAAGACTAAAAATACTTTATTCGATAAACCCCAAATATCAAGAATATCCCCGAATCCTCTCCCGCGGCCCAAGGGGAAACTTTTCAAAGTTTCCCCTTGGGCATCCCTTTCAAACTTTTCGCTCGCGCAATTCCGGAGCTCCGCTCCCGAAATTGCTTTCACTAAAAATTAGAGAAATGGCCTGCGGCCGGGTGCGGAGACCCACCGGGCCGAGACCCGGCCCTGCTATGATGTACGTCAAGAGGCTTGCCGGGAAAAAAGTATTTTTTACAAAGTAAACATTCCGGGAACAACCTGCTATACGCGCGCGGATCGAGAACTGAGGTTCCGATGCACCGCGGCATTAGAGCTTTTATCTGGGGGCGCGGGCGTCCCGCCCGCTTTTTTCCTCGGGGGCTCAGTGTTGTAACGAAAGACAAGCGCGACTGTTTCAGGTGAGAAACTTTGTGACCGCGGAGCGGTCAACCCATGCATTCCGGCGCGGAGCACCGGAACGAGTATAAGCATAACCGCCGGAATGACGGAGTATGTAAGGAGATAACTTGAGTGAGCAATGCCACGCGGTTCTTGCGGCATTGCGAGAGCAAAAAGTTTTGCGGGGGATTCTCAAGGGGGCGCTTTTTCAAAAGCGCCCCCTTGAGAAGGAACTTCCTCTTTGTCGGCGCGAGATGTAAAAAGGGAATGGCGTTGATTCCGCGGTTACAAAGGATTACTCTGTATTAACCTGAATACGGCGGAAAAGCCGGAGGGTCGAAAGGCCGTTCCGAGCGGTGTTCGAGGAGAAACGATGGATATTTCGAGAAGCGACAATCTACTCGGAAAGATCATGCGTGCGTCGGATGGATCGGTCGAGACCGCGCTTCGATATCACGGTCGCGTGGCGGGACGGCTGAAGGCGGACAAGACTTATTTTACGATCGCGGACACCGAGATAGAGGAACAACTCCGGGAGCGTTTGCCGGAGATCATCGAAGATTCGGTGGTTGTGGGAGAGGAGATCGACGGAGGGGCGGCGGCGGCGGACCGGGCGAGGCGTGCGGAATGGGCGTGGGTGATAGATCCGATCGACGGCACGGCGGTGTTCATAGACGGGCTGCCGA
>JAKLIR010000430.1 GCA_022709505.1 bacterium
AAAACTTTCACTTTCGCAATGCCTCCTAAACAACGTGGCATTGCTCGCTCAAGACATTACCTCATATCCTCCGTCATTCCGGGGGGTTATGCTGCTTCTATTCTCCTCCTCAGTTTACGTCATTCCGGTGAAGTGCTGTTTTTCTTGAGACACCTTAGCGTGCGTCATTCCGGGCTGAGACCCGGAATCCAGAGGGAACATGGATGTCAGGGGTGTTTATTGGGGCGGGGTGGGCGCGGGCCGCGGCCGGGTGCGGAGACCCGGCCGCTCTCATGAAAAAACTCTATCCAATTGCTCTCAGTTCCCCCATGTTACACTCGTTCCGGCGCTCCGCGCCGGAATGCCTGAAATTGACCGCTCCGCGGTCACAAGTCGCAAGCCCGAAACACTCGTGTTCCCGTGTAGGAATTCGCTTTGTTATTTTCCGTGAAAATTTTACGAGGGCGCAATTCCGAAAGCGTAGCGCGGAATTGCGCATGCGAAAAGTTTGAAGAGGATTCCCAAGGGGACACTTTTCAAAGTTTCCCCTTGGGCCGCCGGAGGCGAAAGGAGACCGCGGAGCGGTCACAAAGTCATACGCCCCAAACGCGAGAACCCGGCTTGTGAGCCGGGTTCTGACGCGTGTTTTATTTATTATAATCTTTTCCGGGCCGTTCTTAACGGCGCCGGCTTAATATTAGTCGCTTATAATCGGGCCGCTATTCGAGCACTTGTTTTATGTGCGTCTCTCCGACCATTTTCTCGTTGATGCCGTCGTAGATACCGCCGAGGAGCGAGAGCGTTATCTCCGGCATCGCGTTCGCCTGAGTCGCCACTATATCCGAAGACTGCTGTACGATCTGATTTTTCGTCAGCGCCGTTATCTCATCCGCCATGTCCGCGTCTTCGATCTGCGACTTGGACTTCGATGTCCAGTTGGATTCGACATACAAATCGTTGATCGTCTGGTTAAGTTGCTTTATCTCCGTGCCGACATCCACCCGCACCTTCGTGAGTTTATTCATTTTATCGTCACAGATATCCATCATTTTCTGCGCGTAAGTCACATACCAGTTCAGCGTTGCGTCGCCTGCCGGCGGCGGCGGGCTGTACGGTGTCGCGAAGTCGCTGAAATAGGACACCATGTCGTCGATCTGAATCGTGAGCTGGTGCGAGTCCCAGTTGTTAGCGCCCACCTGCGCCACTTCGCCGACCGGGAACCCCGACACCGGGGTCTCCGCGCTGAACAGGTTCTTGAGATTGTAATTGTATCTCGGGGAGGAATATACGTTTCCAAGAGCGTCATAAGTCGAAAACGACTGATAAACGTGGTCCTTCATAATCTCGATTTCTTTGTGCAGTTCCATGCAGGCGCTCACACGAAGGTCCATCGCTCCGTTCCCCGGCGACGTGTTCAACACCGCCTCGTTCGCAAGCTTCACGCACTTCTCTTTCATGCCGTTCATTACATCCCATTGATCGCTGAGATAACGGTCCACAAGATTCAACATATTGATCGTATCCTGTGCGTTGGTTATCGCCGTGTTCGTGCCGCGAATCTGCGAATTCATGCCGCCGATGATCGCGATGCCGGACGGATCGTCCGCACCGCGGTTCACGCGCACTCCGTTCGTGAGCCGCTCCACCTTCTCGTTGAACGTCAACAGGTTCTTTCTGGAAAAATTCTGCTGAACAAGAAACTCGACATTCGTATTGACGGCTATCATTGCACTACCTCCATGTAGTTGGAAGCCGCGGGGAGGACGGAATCCCTTCCGCCCCACCTATGGTATATGTTCAGCACCGGTTTATCACCGGTGCGCCTTCAGGCTTTTTCAGCCCGACTATTCTATCTTCGGCCGTTTTGCCGAAAACTTTAGCGAGCCGCTCGCTTTTCCTTGATGAATTTCTTTTCGACGAGCGCCTTTTCCCTCTCTTTTCCTTAACCCGCATTCTTCGCCAATGCGGATTGAAATCGGATCATTTCAAAAATCGTTCGGGGGGCTTATGAAAAAATCATATTAATGAAAGCGGGGCCGCCGGCGCCGGGCCGTCTATAAACGTCCGGAACCAGAGTTCGGTGGCGAGTAGAGTCCATATTTTGTGGCCGTGGTTCGCGCCGGACTGGTGTTCGTCGAGAATTTTCCTCACTTCCGCTTGGTCGAACACGCCTCTTCCGGCGGCGGTGGCGTCGGTCAGCAAGTCCCGGGAAACGTCTTTCAGACGACCTCTGAACCAATCGTTTAGCGGCGCTTCGAACCCTTTCTTCCGCCGGTGCAGCACTTCGTAAGGCAACAGGTCGGCGAACGCTTCCTTCAAGACCCACTTCGTCGTGTTCTGCTTGATCTTCATTTCGCCGGGTATCGAAAACGCCAGTTCTATCATGCTCTTCGAAAGGATCGGGCATCGCACTTCGAGTCCCACCGCCATGGACGCGCGATCGACTTTCATCATCAGCGTCTCCGGCAGATAGGTCAGGAAATCAACAGTAAGCTGCCTTTCCGTGAACTGCCGGTCTTCCACCGAGGCGTAATGCTTTTCCATGATTTCCGCGGAATCGGCCGACGTCCCGCCGCTCTTGAACTCTCGCGTGAACAGGTTCGATTTCTCGGCCGGGGTGAAGAAAGACAGCCAGTTGAGGTGGCGCTCCGCGTCCGACATCGGCGCGAGGGCGGCAAGCTGCCCGAGTCGGCGCTTCAAGCGTCCGGGCAGGGACACTGCTTCTGCCGCCGCGAAAGCCGGGCCGAGCACGCCGCGTCTGATCCCGCCGGGCAAAGACGCCAAATGCCTTAGATAGTTATCCGCCACGTACCTTTCGTAGCCCCCGAAAAGCTCGTCCCCGCCGTCCCCGCTGAGCGCCACTTTCACGTGCCCGCGCGTCAGCCGCGACAAACAGTACGTCGGAAGAATTGACGAATCCGCGAAAGGCTCGTCGCAGTGCCAGACGAGGCTCGACACGGCTTCGAGCAGATCGTCGCCGGTCACTCTGAACTCCGTGTGTCTGACCCCGAATTTCTCCGCGATGAGCCGCGCATACCGGGTCTCGTCGTACTCCGGCTTGTCGAACCCGATCGAAAATGTCATCACTTCGCCCCGCGCGCACTGCGACATGAGGGCGACCACCGCGGAGGAATCTATCCCGCCGCTCAGGAACGCCCCGACGGGCACGTCGCCCATCAGCCGCGCGCTCACGGCGGATCGGAGAGTCTCCGGAATGCTTGATACGAGACC
>JAKLIR010000431.1 GCA_022709505.1 bacterium
ACTTCCACCTCGCCCTCGGAGCCGTCCTCGCCCCTATAGCTCGGCGCGAACACCACGTAACCCAACCGGGAGAGTTGCCTGCACCTCGCCACCGTCGGGCCGGGAATCCCGTCAACCCCCCCATGATTGAAAACCACGGCCGGGCACTTCGCCCCGCCTTTCCTCCCGCTGCATTTGGATGGCACGAATAGGCGCCCCTTAACTTTCAGCCCCTTGCTGAAATATACGACCGAGTACGCCGACACGCCGTTCGAGGCGCCGTCATGGGTTTTCGAAACCACCGTTCCGTCGGGTTTGCCCGCCGACACGGCCGGCCCCGACGCCATCAACAACACGAACAACACGACTGCAATGGGAACAAGTTCGCGCCTGCTCATCTTTAGTGCCATCATCAACTTTTCCCGCGAAGGATATCCGACACCATGCGATTTAGAACGATCGCTTTTTCCGCCGTTTCGGTTTCGAGAGAGCCGACCCCGCAACTCGGAGTGATCAGCGCCTGTTCAAGCAGCCGCTCCTCCGGTATGCCCTGTTTGACGAGAGAAGAAACGACCGCCCTGAACTTACCGACGATGCTCTCCGCGGTCTCCGCGAGCGCCTGATTCGAGGACGGCACTATACCGAAAGCGATATTTCCACCTCTCTCCAGAAACGCGCTGATGGGCTTGGGATAGAGCGACATGGTCTCACCGAATTCAAAGGCGTCGAAGTTGATTATCGATACTCCCGTTTCGGCGATAAAACCCCAGTCCGTATTGCCGCAGCAATGGATTCCGGGGATCGCGCCCGCCGCCTTTATCCCGTCGAAAACTTCTTCGAGGCTCTTCCCGACATCTTCCCTGTCGAGAGAGACCGTGGATGAGCCGATCGACTGCAAATACGGCTCGTCAACGAATATGATAACGCGAGGATTGATCCTTTTTAGAAGATCGATCTGCCACTGCGCCTTCCGCATCATTCCCTTCACAATGCAGTCCTTCAAAAACTCGTTGTAGTACGAGGCCTTCTTGTCCTGATCGGTTACAGTCAACCCCCATGTCACGGGACCGGTGACATGCCCCTTCACCGCGAACAACTCCCCGCCCGCCGATGCGAATTCACGAACGAACGAATGAAATCCGGCCGAATACTCTTCCGAAATCCCGAACAGCGCCGCGTCCTCTGCGAGGAACTTCTCGTAAAACTTCTCCACATCGCCGAGCAGGTCTCCTGTCGTATCAACCCAAAGCCTTCTGGCGTCGGTGTCTATCGAAACGCCCGGAACGCCCTCGCTGTATTGCGGGCACATACACTCTTTATATCCGCGTTTTGGAAGCTGCGGCCAAACAGGTATGTCCTTTAGATTCTCTCTGATCAAGTCAAGCGCGCTTTCAGAGTTTTCGTAAGGAAAACTACCTATAGCCGTCGCTCTGCATTCGAAATTCACCCCCATGTCATTCCTCCGATCCATGCCGCAGTTTCGGGAAACTCGTCCCTATCCCACATTTTCCGCCGGAAAAATCCGGGCTATTTTCCCGTCCGAAAACATCCGTTAACAGGAATATTAATACTAATGCATTATGTTTTGAAAGCGGTTGAACTTATAAATCGGGTTTTTTCAAATTACTTGCCGGTATCAGATGCCAAGGTCCGTCTTCGTAAACAGGGATTCGTAAGCAAAGCCGGCTTCGGCTATGTTGGCGCCGCCGCCCTCCTCGCGATCTATGACAGCTATGATTCCCAGCACTTGCGCTCCGGAGTCGGCAAGCCTTTTCGCGGCCTTAATGCTCTGCGCCGCCGTTGTAACTATATCTTCAACGAGTATCACCTTTTCGCCCGAATTGAGAATGCCCTCGATCACCTTTTTCGTCCCGTAATCCTTCGTTTCCTTCTTCACAATAACGTAAGGAAGCCCCGTTTCGAGAGCCACCGCGGCCGCAAGCGGCACGGCGCCGAGCTCAGCTCCGGCGATCCGGTCTATCCCCTTCGGCAGTCTCCCGGCGATCTCCATCGCGACCGCCTTTAAAAGTTCGGGATTGGTCGAGAATCTGTATTTGTCGATATAGTATTTACTTCTTTTACCGGAACTGAGAATAAAATCGCCTTCGAGATAGGCGGCGGCCTTTATTTTTACTGCGAGTTCTTTTCTATCCATTTTTCCTCCTAACGATCCTGCGAAGCCGGCGCCATGTGCTGCAGCGCCCCGTTCCCGATCCTCGCGCAGATCGCATCGTAGTCTTTGTCAAAATTCCTTTTAAAAGCTTCGAAAACAGCCTCCTCTGCGAGCGGGCCGAGAACCGGTATTCTAAGTTTGAGCGTCATTTCAAGCGTTCTTCTCGTTTTAAGTTCGCCGCCGTCCTCGATCTCTTCGTATATCGTCCTGCCCCGCGCGTCGAGATAGTTCCCTCTTGTTCCGGGAGCGATTCTCCATTCATGAATGTTGCTCGCCTTGTGCCATGTGCTGTGTTCGATCCATTTGAGCATGTCAGGCGAAACATATTTCTGAAGCGCCGGAGGGATGTTAATCTTCGCGGACGACTCGCGCTCGATATAAATCACTTCATCGTCTTCTCTTCTGAACAAGATGTTGCAGCCGTTTAAATCCGGAATCTTTTCTATCTCATCCCATCTTGCCGAACGCGCCTTGAGCACAAGCTCCAACGGGGCATTGAAACACTGAATGAACGTTTTTTTCATCTCCGCGTCTCCGATGACTGACTATTATGTATATTGGAGAATCAATCCGCCCGGCGGAACCCGGGCGTTTTACAAAAAGGGGCCGATCAAAAACCACAGGGTCTTTCAAATTTGCGCCACCGCAAAAAGTAAATTTCGAAAATAGAATAAATCATCCTTCTCGTTAAATCAATAAATATTTAGTGTGGACACAATGTTATTATGACAATTTTCGTTAAAACCGAAAATTTCTTAATTCCCAACGACTTCAGCGGTTCAGAATTTGTTCTCTGAATCCCAAAATAGTGCTGATATATTCTTGGTTCTTTTGATTATTTAGGAAGCTGTCGTCTTTGCTCACGGCCCCCGGGCCGACGAGGTAGGAAATCAGAGCTCTTTCGGTGGGACTGGACAGACCCGAACTCATATCCAGTAATTTCTTGAAATATCCGAGCGAACCCCGGAGATTCTGGTCGATGTCGTATGGGTCGGAAATCCCCATGTGAGAAGCAGTCGAATCTATGCGTTGCCCGAGGCCTTTCGCGCCAT
>JAKLIR010000432.1 GCA_022709505.1 bacterium
TATTACTTTTTTACTCATCGTTGCAATTCCACCTGCTGTTTATATAATCCGCCCCGGAGTCGAGGCCGGACGGTATTCCGCCTCTTGATTCCGTGAAGTACGTTCAGATTTGTTTCATCAGGTTGGCCATTTCGATAGCCGTGCTCGCGGCATCCGCTCCCTTGTTGCCCGCTTTCGTCCCGGCTCTTTCAATCGCCTGATCTATGGAGTCCGCCGTGATCACTCCGTAAATCACGGGCACTCCGGTTTCCAGCGATATCGTTCCGATGCCTCTCGTGAGCGAATTGCACACATGTTCGAAATGCGGCGTACCGCCCCTTATCACGACGGCCAGACAGATAATCGCGTCGTATTTATTGGACGAAGCTATTTTCTTCGCCGCGACGGGTATTTCCATCCCACCCGGCACCCACACGACATCCACGTCGTCCGAGTTCCCGCCGTGCCGGATGATCACATCCATCGCGCCTTCGAGCAATCTGTTCGTCATGAACTCGTTGAACCTGCTCACCACTACGCCGAACTTCAATCCGGATGCAATAAGTTTTCCCTCAAAAATGTTCGCCATTTCAGCCTCCTTTTATATTCCGAGAAGGTGTCCGAGTTTTTCTTTCTTTGTTGTCAGATACCTCAGATTCTCTTCAGTCGGCTCTATCTCTATCGGAATCCTGTCCACGATACAAATCCCATACCCTTCGAGACCGATGATCTTTTTCGGATTGTTCGTCAGCAGCTTGATCTTTTTTATCCCCAAGTCCGCGAGTATCTGCGCTCCAGTACCGTAATCTCTCAAATCCGCCGGAAAACCGAGCTTCTCATTCGCCTCAACCGTGTCCGCGCCTTTATCCTGAAGCTCGTAGGCCCTTATTTTGTTTGTGAGGCCTATTCCCCTTCCTTCCTGTCTCATATAGAGCACAACGCCTTTGCCATTCTCTTCTATCATCTTCATGGCCGCGTGCAACTGCGCACCGCAATCACATCTCAACGAATGGAACACATCGCCGGTCAGACATTCCGAATGAACCCTGACCATCACCGTTTCATCCGGTGAAAACTCGCCTTTCACAAGAGCGAGATGATGCTTTTCCGCCCTTACCAGACTTTCATAAGCGCTGATTTTGAAATCTCCGAACTTCGTCGGCAGCATCGCCGTGCTGACCTTTCTCACCAGCCGCTCATGTTTGAATCTATAGTTGATGAGATCCTTTATCTGAAGAATTTTGATATCATGAGCCTTCGCAAACTCAACAAGCTGCGGCAGCCGAGCCATGGACCCGTCATCATTCATGATCTCGCAAATAACAGCCGACGGCCTCAAACCCGCCATCTTGGCGAGATCGACCGCCGATTCGGTGTGACCGGCTCTCGTCAGGACTCCGCCTTCCTTCGCAATTAGAGGAAAAATGTGTCCCGGACGCACGAGGTCCCCGGGTTTGGCCTCCGGGTCTATCATAACCTTGACCGTCAGAGCTCTGTCGCTCGCCGAAATTCCCGTGGTCGTACCTTGTTTCGCATCCACCGATACCGTGAACGCCGTACCGTGCTTCTCGGTGTTGTCGGAGACCATGAGATCGAGCCCGAGCCTGTCCGCAATTTCAGAAGCGATCGGCACGCATATCAATCCACGCGCGTATTTACTTAGGAAATTTATGTGTTCGGAAGTGCATTTTTCAGACGCAACGATCAAATCCCCTTCGTTTTCCCGGTCATCGTCGTCCACGACGAGGACAAACTTACCATTTTTAACATCTTCAATGATCTGTTCGATCGAAGCAAAATCCGTCATTGCGTCCCTCCGAATATTGAACAAATCATTATAGCACGCGACATGGTGGAGATCAAATATTAGGATGGAAATAGTTTTTAGTATATAAATCTTATAAATAATAGGGATGAAATGGCGTTTTCGGCGCAGTTGCTAAAATTTTTTAAGATGTATTGACAGCATTGCGCTAAATTTTTATAATTTGCTAACAACAGCCGATGAACTTTTTGGTTCATTGTATATATCACCCGGAGGTGGATCTCATGGGAAAAGTTATAGGAATAGATTTAGGAACTACAAACTCCTGCGTTGCCGTGATCGAAGGCGGTGAAGCGTCGGTTATCCCGAACGCCGAGGGCGGCAGGACTACTCCTTCGGTTGTAGCTTTTACAAAAGAAGGGGAAAGACTCGTCGGGCAAGCAGCGAAAAGACAGTCCGTCACCAATCCCGACAACACTGTCATGTCCATTAAGAGGTACATGGGAAGAGACCATAACGTGTCTTTGAACGGAAAATCCCATACTCCTCAGGAAATTTCCGCCATGGTGCTTCAAAAACTGAAACAAGAAGCGGAAAACTACCTTGGGCAGAAAGTAACTCAGGCGGTTATCACGGTTCCCGCTTATTTCGAAGACAGCCAGCGACAGGCTACTAAGGATGCCGGCCGGATCGCCGGTCTTGAAGTGCTTCGTATCATTAACGAGCCAACGGCCGCGGCTCTCGCCTACGGCATCGACAAGGACAAGGATCAGACCGTTCTCGTTTACGACCTCGGCGGCGGCACTTTCGACGTGTCCGTCCTCGAAATCGGCGACGGCGTTATCGAAGTCAAAGCTACAGCCGGGAACAACTTCCTCGGCGGCGACGACTTCGATCAGCGGATTGTCGAATGGATGATCGCAGAGTTCAAGAAAGATCAGGGCGTAGATCTTTCCAAGGACAAAATGGCGACTCAGCGGCTAAGGGAAGCGGCCGAAAAAGCCAAGATAGAGCTTTCGGGCAGAATGGAAACCACCATCAACCTTCCGTTCGTAACAGCAGATTCGAGCGGCCCGAAACATCTCGACATGAGGCTTACGAGAGCCGACTTCAACAAAATGACCGCGGATCTGGTCGAAAAAACACTCGGCCCCACGAAACAGGCTCTGAGTGACGCCGGCCTCAAACCCTCGGACATCGACCAAATACTGCTCGTCGGCGGCTCAACCAGAATTCCGGCGGTCCAAGACCTCGTCAGAAATATCGTCAATAAGGATCCGAATAAGAGCATAAACCCGGACGAAGTCGTTGCACTCGGCGCCGCGATTCAAGCCGGCGTTCTCGCGGGCGACGTGAAAGACGTGCTGCTCCTCGACGTCACTCCTTTATCCCTCGGCATCGAGACTCTCGGTGGTGTCTCTACAAAGCTCATCGAGCGCAACACCACGATTCCGACG
>JAKLIR010000433.1 GCA_022709505.1 bacterium
GAGCGAGAATGAGCGAGAATACCGCTTTTCTCGTTACGATGCTCCGCGTCGTAACGCGCGGCAAGGCCGCTCTGCGGCCTTCTTTCGCGGCCGGCGAAGTCACCTTGCCCCGCCCTGAGAGCCACCCCTGACATCCTGTCACCCGTGGATTCCGGATCTCAGTCCGGAATGACGTACATTAAGGCGGTGAAGAAGAGTAGCAGCATAACCCACATCTTTCATCGATGATGCAACGCCGTAGATCGCCCTTTTTAAGATTTTCCTTTCAACGCCATCAACGTCCGAACGAGCTCCTCATGCGAATAAACCTGAGGAAAATTCCCCTTGAACATGCGCGCCTTTTCCGGCGGCACATCGGGAGTTTCGGTGTTCTCCTTGAACATGCTGCGGTTCGTGTAAAAGTTGTAGAACGACTTCGCCATGCTGAAAAGCGAAGCCGGTGAATTGTGCATGGTGAGCATCTCGAAAGCCGCGCGCGCGAAGATCGGAACGCCGGGTTCCGGCACGTCGCCGCCGCCGAGCGCCTGCTCGCAAAAAAGTCCGAGGTCGGTCGTGTGTTCGAGCGTGGCGTCGATTATCCTCCGCGCTTTCTCCGGTTTGCCGGCGAGCGCGTAGTAGCGCGCCATCCAATACGTGACAAGCAGGAACGGCGCGGGTTCGAGAATGTTGCGCGCGACGAGCCCGTCATATACGATCTCCGACTCGAAACGCTTCGCCATCGAAACAGGTTTCGGATGCCTCGGGCCGAACATGCCCGAAAGTGGAATGGCGAGCAGGCAACTGTCCGGGAACGGACAATCATAGGCGAACACGAAAGCGCCCATGAGCGGTTTCCAGCCCTTGCGAACGACGTCCCGTTTTATCGCATCCGCCGTGGCGCGCCACGCGTCCGCCTCGGCTTCCCCGCCGAGCACTCCCGCTATCCGCGAAGCTCTGTCCATCGCGGACCAGCACATCGCCTTCGAATGCGTGTAGTGCGTTATCACTCCGCGAAGCTCCCATATCCCGTTGTCCTTGCCGGCCCAGTTTCGGGTGACGAACGACGCCACCTCGCGCACGCTCTCGTAGTGCTTCGCGAGATAGTCGGCGTCGCGCGTCTTTTCATAGATGACCCACAACGCCTCCAGCACTTCCCCTTCGAGATCGGTCTGGTTCTGTTGATACGCGAGATTTCCGATCCGCACCGGCCGATCACCCATGAAACCATCGAGATGTTCGAGAATCTCCTCCGCGCAGTCGGGGTCCCCGTCGATCCTGTAAAGCGGCTGCCACGGCTTCCCTCCCGGCGCCCGATTCATCACCCTGAACGCGTAGTCCATGAAAGCCTTCGCCTCGTCGATGTAACCTGCTTCGGCGTAAGCGGCCGCAGTGTAAGAACCGTCGCGTATCCAACTGAAACGGTAGTCCCAGTTCGAACCGCTCCCCGGATGCTGCGGTATCGACGTCGTGCCGGCCGCGAGTATCGCCCCGCTCCTCTCGTAGGTGAGAGTCTTCATGGTGATGAGCGAGCGCCGAAACGCATCCTCGTGCACGCCGTCATACTCCGATACGGAAAGCCATCTTTTCCAGCGTTCGACCTCCGCCCGGACAGCCTCCGCGCCGCCCGGCGCCGGCGCATACGCGTCCTCTCCCGACGTCGAATAGACCGTTATAATCTCGACATCTTCGTTGACATTCAGCAACAGACTTATCCCGCCGCAGGCGGATTCACCCGCCGCGCACTTCACCCCGCCTTCGACCGCCGACGCCGGTGCGTAAACACGAAGCGAATCAGTTCCCGCTGAAGCGGTGAACAACACGTGCAGGTCGCCGCCCACCACCGCCTCTGAACGACGCCACGAATGCGGCGAACGGCGGTAGTCGAACGTTGGCAGCAGCTCGAGCACCACCTTGGCGCCGGCCGCTCCGGGCGTTATCAGCCGCCTCAGCTCACGTCTGCCCCACGGCATGTAATCGGTAACACTGAAGACCGGCGCCCCTCCGCCCCGGACGGCGCATTCGCTCCGCAAAACGGCTGAGTCGGCTACATACTTCTGTCTCCAAACAGCGACCCCTTCGTCCGCCGGGCGTATCTCAAAAAAACCGCTCTTCGAGTCGATCAGACGTCCGAAGACGAAGCCCGAGTCGAAACGCGGTATGCACATCCAATCGATCGCACTCTCCGGCCCGACCAGTGCGCATGTCTCTCCATTCCCGATTATCCCCCGGAATTTATCGTGCGCCATTCCGCGCCTCCCCAGCCTTGTACAGGCTTTTTCGGTTTTCTCATTCGGATACACTATATCATTTAAATAGAACTTCTGTCTTCACCAAATTATCGGCGCCGGCGCACTACTGACGAATCCGGGGTAACCCGGATTTTTCACCAGAAAAATCCGGGAAATCGTGAAAAGGGCGATCCACCGCGTTGCATCATCGATGAACCCGGATTCGTCAATAGTGCGCCGAATCCAAATGACGGATTCGGGATGAAAGATGTGGGTTATGCTGCTTCTCTTCTTCACCGCCTTAATGTCCGTCATTCCGGACTGAGATCCGGAATCCACGGGTGACAGGATGTCAGGGGTGGCTCTCAGGGTGGGGCAAGGTGACTTCGCCGGACACGAAAGAAGGCCGCAGAGCGGCCTTGCCGCGCGTTACGACGCGGAGCATCGTAACGAGAAAACTCGGTCATATACTAAACAAATGTTACGCTCGTTGAAAAAACGGGGTAGTGTTAAAAAGACGGAGAATGTATAATCGAAGGCGGGCGCGGCGACGAAGTCGGCCGGGCGGCCGGAAGTCCGAAACATAACGGAGCGGAGGACGCGATATGAAGAAGCTGAGTTTTCCTAACGGGTTTATATGGGGCACGGCGACGGCCGGGCATCAGGTGGAGGGCCACAACGAGCACTCCGACTGGTGGCGCTTCGAGCAGGAAGGGAAAATATACGACGGAACGAAGTCCGGGCGCTGCATGGATTACTGGAACCGTTTCGAGGAAGACCACGCGCTGATGTCGGCGCTCGGCTACGGCGGCTTCCGCCTCGGCATCGAATGGGCGAAGATCGAGCCCGAAGAAGGCCGCTTCGACCTCGACGCGCTCGAACGTTATAGAGAAATTCTCTCCTCGCTGCGGAAACGCGGAATAAAAATATGCCTGACGCTCTACCATTGGGTGCTGCCGCG
>JAKLIR010000434.1 GCA_022709505.1 bacterium
GACCACTCCTCTCGAAGGGATGAATATCATCGAGCTCGCCGCCCCGGGAATGACTTTTATCATCTTCGATTTCTGGTAATTGGCCTTCTTGTTTTTCATGTCCAGTCTGCACGACATATTGCCACGCGTGGGCATCTCGAACTCACGTTCGAGAATTCCATCCGCATCCGTCTTAATTCCGAAATTCTGAATGACTTCCCATTCGCCCCGCTTGTTGCCGAGCATTGCGATCTCTATGTCGAGGTCGGGGATGACGTTCCCGAACTCATCGAGCACTCTAAGCCGAAAATTCACTTTCTGGCCCGTGGTGAAATGATCTTCTTCGGGAAACACTTCAATATTGCTCGCCGGCGCAGGATAGGTGTCGTCCTGAAATACGTATGGCGCAAGCCCTTCGGGTTGTATGTCGAGTATATTCGCGCCTGTTATTTTAGATCTCTTGAAATAAACAGCGACCCTTCCGTCGTCATCGGTCCTCAGCGTGATTTCCTTCGGGCCGGTCCCGGCTTCCATGGACTTCTTATCCGCTCCGAGGTATGCATCATCGAGCGGGGCTTTGTTTTTCACTGTGAAAGTTACCGCCGCGTCCGCGACCGGGATATCCTTGCCGCCGAACAGTTCCACGATCACATTGTCGGTCGTCCAGACTTCCGAACTTATTTTCTCGTCGGTGGGCCGGACGAGTATCTTCATTGGCTTGATCCCTTTTTGCCCGCGGGGCCTCTGCTTCTCCGGCGCCGTTTGCGTGGCCATCGCGACGGGAGACCCATCCTCAGGCGAAGATACCCCGGCATCCTGCTTGGTTTTGCCGCCGCCGGTCTTTTTCTTGTATTCCGAGACAGCCTTCCCGAGAGGTCCTGAAAGAAGAGAATCAAGTCCCGAATCTATGTGAATCATCGCATACGAGGGGTTCAAATCTATCGCTCGCACGTAAGTCTCGTACGCCTGATCGTCGAGCTTCTTATATTCGAGAGCCTCCGCCAAATGATAGATGGCGGCAGCGTAGTCAGGCTGTATCTCAATCGCTTTTTCGTAATCGGCTATCGCTTCGTTGTATTTCTGCTCTTCGACGAGTTTATTACCGAGAGTATGAAGCTTGACCGCTCTCTGATCTATCCCCATGTTATCTCTTAACCCTCCTGCGATCGAACGAAGATGCGATCCCCATTTCCTCGCGATACTTGGCGACGGTCCTTCGGGCTATGTCTATCCCCTTTTGTTTCAGAAGTTCCTTTATATCGCTGTCGGAGACCGGGCTATCCTCGGCTTCGGTTGCGATTATGTTACGGATATATTCTTTCGGCCTTACCGACGAGTCGAAGAAGAAATCGAAACTAACTATTTCTCCCTTCGGCAACTGGACGAATTTTGCGGACATGGCCCGCGAAACCGTCGATTCATGCAGCGATATCTTCTCGGCCAGCTTCCCCTGCGTGAGAGAACTGTTGAAATTCGGCAGTCCTTTGATTAGAAAATCCCGCTGCTCCTCGCAAAGCGCCGTCGCGATCTTCTCAAGCGTCTGCTTCCTCTGATTTATGCTGTCGAGAAAAAACTTGGCCCTCCTGAAATAATCCCTTATGTGCGAAACTTCTGATCTCGAAATGTCCGATGACCCGTTCTGATATCTGTCGTACATATCCAGATAAGTTCTGTTTATTTGAAGCTGAAAATCATTCATCTCAAGAACTTCGTAACTCAAAGTCTGTCCGTCGTATTTTATTGCTATCGAAGGTTTCGCGAGTCCCACGTTCTCCGGCGTCCTGCCTACATAGGACCTCGCAGGATACGGGTTCAGATTCCTTCTTATGAAATCAAGCGCCGCGTGAACTTTCGATACCGTGATCCCGAGTGATTCCGCTATCTCTTCATATCTGCCGCGCCCGAGCTTTTCAAAGTTGTCGCGGATAATCAACTCCGCAGTTTCATCGCTCTTCCCCTCCTCGGCGAGTACGGCGAGTTGTATGAGAAGAGCCTCTCGCGCGTTTTGAGCTCCCACCCCCGGCGGATCGAGCGTCTTTATGATCTCGACTAACTTGTCCACTTCCTCGGTTCCGAAATCGAATTTCTCCCTGATTTCCTCCAAGTCGTAGATGAGGAAACCTTCGTCGTCCAAGGAATATATCAGATACTCTCCGAGATCCTTCAACTCTGGAGGATAATCGGACGAAAGGAAGTTCGACATCACATAGTCGTGAAACGAGCCGCTCTGTTCGTAGTAATTCCCGATCTGTTTCCTATCATCGTCCCCTTCCGGCGCACTCTCCTCGTAGTAATCTCCGTCCCGGTCGTAATCCATGCTCTTACTGCTGATAAATTGCTCGAGATGTTCGTCTTCGAGATCCCTTTTCCTGCCGCAGTTTTCACAACGGGATTTCGACATCGGCATGTGACAGTATGGACAAGTGTTAACCTCTATAAGCTCAAGCGCCGGATTCTCCGTCAGTTCCGCTTCGATCTCTTGAACAAGCTCCATCGAGGTAAGCTGAAGCAGACGCTGCGACAGTATAAATTGAGGACTGAGCGTCTGAACCTGACGTGCTTCGGTGACCTGCCTGATCTCCATCGGGTCCGATCCGATATCTCAAATTAAATGCCAGAATACTATAGAATACTTATTAATATATTTTATCAGATATCAGTAATATGGCAATAAAAGCCGGGGATTTGTTGCAAAATTAATAACAACGGGTTAGTAACGGGTAAGCACTTGTCAAAATTGCGCTGTTTTTTAAGTATTAGAGAGAAATCATCCCATTCGTTTTTTAACCCACTGGATGAGGCCGCCGGCTTCGATTATCCGCTGTATGAATTCCGGATATGCCCCGACGGGATAACTCTTACCGTTTGTGGTATTAATAATTACTCCTCTCGAAGGAGCAATCTCAAGTGCGTCACCCTGTGAACTTTCATCCCATATTCCGGGCGCTTCAAAAACCGGAAGCCCGATATTTATGGCGTTCCTAAAGAAAATCCGGGCGAAGGAATTCGCCACAACGCATGAAATACCCGCCGCTTTGATGCACACCGGCGCGTGCTCTCTTGAACTTCCGCAGCCGAAATTGTCCCCGGCGAGGATCACATCACCCTGACTGATCTTCTTGCTGAAGTCACTTATCTCTCCCTCCATGCAGTGGAGCGCGAGAGCCGCCGGGTCGGA
>JAKLIR010000435.1 GCA_022709505.1 bacterium
GGTCCCGGCGGTATATACCAGTTCATGCTTTTCTTGTATCTGAACTGCTCCGCGGCGATGAATTTGTATTTCGTCAGTATCGCGTTGCCGTGTTCGCACACTGATTCGTTGTTATCCACAACCCGCTGCGACTCACGAGGCAATTCCAGATATTCGACTTCGTAAACGTAATTCATCCCGAGCGCCTTGGCGAGTTCGAGAGGCATGTTCCTGTATTGAGTGCGCGAGCAGCCTCTGTCGAGTTCGCTCGCGAGAATGACGTCAGGCTCGCTGAACTCCGGATGGTTTTTCAGCAGCTCGACCTGCTTCTCCAGTTCCATGCCGCGCTCGAAGTTGTAAGCGACGATTTTTATCTGGCGTTTCCCGGCGGCCGGCGCTCCGGCTCTCGCCGGAGCGAGGTCCGCCCGCTCCATCCTGCAATTGATGAATTTCTTATCCGGGGCGGCGTCCGGATCCGCAGCTTCCGGGCACAGCCTGTCCGTCCGTACATCCGGCGGCGCGCTCATGGCCGGAGGCAATCCGCCCGCTCTCACCGCTCCGCCCGACGTAATCAACACAAACGCAATCATCAAGATAATTTCACCCGCTGTTCTTCTCATGCCAGCCTCTTTCTCGTCCCGAATCGGACGCCCCCGACTCACGCCCGTTCTTTTTATTTTCATCGCCGGATTTTCCAAATACAAGAAACGTGTGAAGAAAATTCTCCGGTAAAATACCAGCGCCGTCCGGCGCACGCTCGAAACCGTGCGGCCCCGCCCGGAAGCGCGGTTGACGCGTAATATTAGAACTGATATTCTAATATCATGGGCAGACAACCCGTTTTCAGCAAAGAGAAAATAGCAAAAGCCGCACTTAAAATCATTGCGGAACGCGGAGTGGACGGCGCGACGATAAGCGAGATTTCAAAACAGTCGGGCGCGCCCGTCGGCTCGATCTACCACAGATACGCCGACCGCCGGGAATTAACCGCGGATATATGGCTCGGCGTCGTCGAGGAATTTCAAAAAGGCCTGATCGGCGCTCTCGACAAGGACGATCCTCTCGAAGCCGGAATCAGCGCCGCGCTATTCATGCCGAACTGGGTTCGCGGGCATCCCGTCGAAGCGCGTCTTCTCCTTCTGCATCACAGAGAAGATTTCTTCCGAGGAGACTGGCCGGGGGATTACAAAGCGCGTGCGGAGACTCTCGCGGCTGAGCTCGAGTCCGCCGCCGCCGGCCTTGCCGTGAGACTCTACGGAACGGCTTCCAAGAGCGCGCTCAGGCGTGTGAACTTCGCCTTGATGGACATCTCTTACGGTTCGGTGAAGCGATATGTGATTTCCGGGAAAAAACCGCCGCCGGAAATCGATGCAATGATAGAAAAAGCCTGCAGGGTGGTGCTTGAGGAAACAGGCGGGCGTGAAAAGAAGGTGACGCATGAGCGAAAATGACATCAGGGAGACGGCCGAAAAGTTCTTAAGAGCATGGGATACTCAGGACCCGGACATCGTGGCGAATTGCTACGCTCAGGACCTGAGGTACAGGGACCCCAACACGCGCGGGGAAATAACGAGCCGCGAGCAGTTCAAGAAATACGTTTCACGACTGTTCGAAGGTTGGAGCATGTCGTGGTCGGTGCGGGAAGTTCACGAGCTTGACGGGGCAGGGGGCTACGCCCTGCTGTGGCGTGGTAAATTCACGAAAACGAGCGGCGGCCCGACGGTCGAATGCGACGGCATGGACCTCGTTCTCGTGCGGGACGGGCTTGTTTCGAGAAACGAAGTCTATTTCGACAGAACGGTTCTCCCCGCCTGACCGCCCGGCCCGCGCGCTCCATTGACATAATGGGTTGAGGCCGTGCAGAATAACCCCGAATCCCATCCGCGAATCAAGGATGGCAAAAGCACCATGCACGGGGTTCTCTCATGAAAAAAGTCCTTCTCAAAACAGCCGTTACAATGCTCTGTTTCACCTTCATGTCGAACGCCCTCGCGCTCTCGACATGCGGCGCCGGAAATTACGACGCACGTTACCTGATCCCGGGGCCCGGCGAAAAAGGATACGATTCGGCTCTCGCGAAAAAGGCGCGCCGGTACGACCGACAGTATCACGTGTTCAACGCCTCAGCGATGGGAGCGGGTGTGGATGTATCCGTCCCGCTTTCCCACACCGCGGACAGGCTTCTGATCGAACGGTTTCTCAGAGAAAACGACGGCTGGGACTTCACTCGTTTTTCGGGCGGCAAAAAAGCGAGCGATGTGATTTCCGGCTGGAGCAAAACCGCCGGCCTTTACGCCGGTGTCGGCATCGCGGCGGATGCGTTCAGATATGCCGTTCTCAGGGATCAGGGCGCGGACTGCAAGGAGACGGAAATCGCGCGGAAACACCTGCTCGCCGCGCTCGACACCTTGCATCTCGCTTTCTCGATACCCGGTAAACCCGGCGTCGTCGCGCGCGGATTCCTCAAGAAAACTCTTCCCGGCGACGCGAAGAGCCTGAAGCCCATGCCGCTCAAGGATGAAAGCGGTCGGCCGCTTCCCCTCAAAAAAAACAACGGCGTTTGGCGCAAGGATTTTTCCGGGAAATATCCGGATTACTACTGGGAGGATTCCATAAGCAGGGACATGATGCTCGGTTGGGCCGTGGCCTCAGCCGCGTCAGCGGAAGTCATTATGAAAGATCCGGCATTTCCCGAATCCGTTAAAAAACGACTGCGCGCCGACGCCGCGACAGTGTGCGCGGAAATGCGCAAAGTGCGGCCTTCCGGGTACGACCTCGAATTCCCCGACGCCGACGGACGCACGACTTTTTTCGGCCACCTGAACGAGAACAACCTCGACGGCGTCTATACCCCTAACCTCAACAACGGTTTCTACGCAGTGATGGCTCTCGGAATATACGCCGCCTTCGATTACGCTTCCGGCGACGCTTCGAACGACGACTACCTATACAAAACACTGATCGCGAGCCGCAAGCTACCGATGATCGCCGCGAAAAAAATGAAATTCGTCGATCTCGGCACGAAATCGAATTTTTCAAACTACAACATGGCGTTCACATCGGCGTGGCTGGCGATCAGATACGTGAAGGACGCGAAGGCGCGCGAGCAATTGATAACCGCGCTGAAGAAGCAGCTTTACCACCGCCCCGGAGCGGCGCGGCAGCCT
>JAKLIR010000436.1 GCA_022709505.1 bacterium
CCGCGGGCCGCGGTTGCGTGGAACAGGCAGCTTCTCGCGAGGGTCCCGGACTACGCCGAGGCGCACGCGAACCTTATCCGCGCGTATCTTCCGCTCGGAATGGTCTCCGAGGCTACGACTGAGGCTGGAGTGCTTGTCGCGCTTCGTCCGAACGAACCCGCGGCGGGTGTTGTATCGGGCCGTGCATTTTTAGCGGCGGGTGATTTCGAGAAAGCCGCCGGGCTGCTTTGCGGCGCTTTCGAGTCGAAGGTTTCGTCCGCGGCCGACCGGCTTGGATGTGTCGATGCGCTTGATAAAACCGGAAAGACCGGCGACGCTCTTTCGAAACTCGACTCGATAATCGCTTCTCCGGAAGTCAATCCGGAGTCGTACGTCATGAAGTACCGGCTTCTCGTGAAGAAGGGGGAGAACGGCGCGGCTCTGGAAACGTTGAAGGCGGGCGCGGCTAAATATCCGGGCGATCCCCAACTCTCCGAAATGTTGAAATCAGTGAAATAGATTTATGCGCGATCGAGTTTAATAGAATCTCCGAGAACCGTTCGATTACCTATCGTTCGCGGGGCCGCCGATTAGGTTTCTTATTCCATAGAGGATTATGAGCGCGCCGGTTATCGGCAGCGGCAGATAGCGGATTGCTCCGGGCAGTTTCGTCGCCGGAAGTGTCTGTCCCATGGTGAGAATAACGTGGTTAATGCCGCCGATGAGCAGCATCGCACCGAACGCAACCACCAGAGCGTCCGTGAAATATGCGATGACCGTTCTTATCTTGGGCGGAAACATCTTGAAGAACAGGTCCATTCGAAGGTGATATCTTTCCCGCACTCCGAACGTCGCGCCGATCAGTCCGAACCAGATTATCATCACGAGCGATATTTCCTCGACCCATGACGGTGCGCTTCCAAGCAACTGCCTCGAAAAGACGAGCCATGTGATTATAGCCACCATAATGATGAGCAGAATCTGCACTATGAAACCGAAAATCACCGTTAATGCTTTCAAGAATGCGTCGTAAATGTTCAGCATGGTCGCTCCGTTGCCGTTGCTGTGTTTCAGCGGCTTGGAATAATTATCGGATCAGGCGGTGAAAAGCGCAATAGGTCGGGGCGTCCCGCGAACCATCCGTTGCATGATTCTCGAATCGTCCGCCCGCCGGCGGCGATCTTCAAAGGATTTCAATGCTCTTTCTCGACGGGCGCGACTGCGCCGTCATGTTCCTCGGGAGGTCCCCTTGCTTTCCTCGCGCCGGTGCGTAGCCTACCGAGACGAGCGCGACCACCCGCGACATCATCGGCGCTTTTATGATCTTTCTCACCCTGTTCTCGTTGAATTCGAGCGAAACGTTCGTTTCGAGGCCGAGTTCGGAAGCCATGAGAATTATGTGAGAGAGCGCTATCGGAATATCGATCATGAAATAGGGTTGTTCGCTGCCGCGTTCCTTGATTATCCATTGGTCCGCGACCGCGGCGATCACCACGGGCGCCTTGCTGAACGGCGCCTGCATTCCGCTCTCGTTATGCGCGCAGCTTTCGAGTTCCGCGAGCCGGTCATCGTCTCTAATCACTACGAAACGCCACGTCTGACTGTTCGAGGCGGACGGGGCGAGCCTCGCCGCTTCGAGCAGCCATGCAACCTGCTGATCCGACACGTCTTTGTCCGCGAAGCATGTGGGGAAATGAACGTCTCCGAGGAGGGAGGAGGTTATTTTCGCGGCTTCGAGCCCCTCGGAACGGCGGCCCGCGAGTGTTTCAAGCAGCGGCTCGAAAGGAGGGTCTTTTCTTTGCCCGAAGGTTTCGCAGAAAGCGATATCGTTCAGCGGTTTCCGTTGTTCGTGCAGCCTGCGGCGGGCGATCCGGTCGTACTGACCGTTGATATCGAGCGGTTTCAGCGGCCGCGCATAAGGTTTTCCGATCGGGGACACGGTGACGATTCGGCAGCAGCTATCGAGTTCGAGGGCGTGGGCGACGGGATTCTCCTCGAAAGCGCCGATCCAGCATGTTCCGAGCCCGGCCGCGCGCGCGCCGAGCACGAAATACTCGAACGCCATCGCGCTTTCGAGCAGATAGAAAGGTTTGTCTCCTATCCGCAGCCCCGAGTCGGCTCGCGCCGTGACGCAAACCATTGCCGGTATGTCGTTCGAGCCGAGCCAAGTGTTTATTTTTCCTCTTATTCCGGCTTGCGCGGCCCGCTTGATGCGATCCCTGAGTTTCGGCTCGGTGAAAACATGAATATTCCAAGACGGCGATTTCGAAATCAGAGGTGTTCTGATAGCCGCTTCGATCGCAGGCTCGATCATGCCGGCCGTCAGCGGCTCCGGGTCGTATTTCCTCACGCTTCTTCTGTGCCGGATTATCTCAATAAGTGAATCGAGCTTCTCTTCTTCCGCCATTTTAGCCTCCTTTTATAGAGGGGGAACGAAGCAGGCATACCTGATAATTTTATAACAGAAAATCGAATTACTTTAAACCCGGATTCGTCGATATCCGCCGAATTTCAACGAAGGATTCAGGTTTGATAACCGGGACGGATTCGAAATGAACCCCGGAAGCCGATCGGCGAAAAAAAACCGCCGGGTTTTCGCCCGGCGGTTATTCTCGCAATATGGAAAGTAGAAGTTCTGACAGATTCCCTATTTAAGTTCCGAGGAAGATATGACCATTCTTTGGACTTCGTTAGTGCCTTCGTAGATTTCCGTGATCTTGGCGTCGCGGAAGTGGCGTTCGACGGGATACTCCTTCGTGTAGCCGTAGCCGCCGTGGACTTGAATTGCCTTGGTGGTAATCCACATGGCCGATTCCGCGGCCATGAGTTTCGCCATTGCGGCGGAGCGGGAGAAGCGAATTTTCTGATCTTTTTCGAAAGCCGCGCGATGGGTAAGAAGCCGTGCGGCGTCGAGTTTGAGAGCCATGTCGGCGATCATCCACTGGATGGCCTGAAGGTTGGCGAGCGGTTTGCCGAACTGATATCTGATGTTCGCGTGTTTTTTCGCGGCTTCGAGCGCGGCGCGCGCTATTCCGAGCGCTTGTGAAGCGATGCCGATCCGGCCGCCGTCGAGCGTGAGCATGGCGATCTTGAAACCGTCGCCCACTTTTCCGAGCAGGTTGTCCTTCGGAATGCGGCAGTCCTCGAAAACGAGTTCGG
>JAKLIR010000437.1 GCA_022709505.1 bacterium
CGCGGGCGCGGGCGCTTCCTGCGATAAAATTCGAGTATGCGAATTGAAAATCTCGGGATGCATGGAATGCGGCGCCTGCGAAAAAACCGGGGTCTGCGCGATCCGGGACGACATGCAGGACGTTTTTCCGCGCTTTCTCGCCGCGGACGCCGTGGTGATCGCCACTCCGATTTTCTTCATGAACACCCCCTCGCAGATGAAGGCGTTCATAGACCGGTTCCAATGCCAGTGGTCCAAGAAGTACTTGCTGAAACAACCTCTGCGGGAAACGGAAAAAACAAGGCGCGGATATTCAATAGCGATCGGCGGCACGAAAGGCCCTTCCCTGTTCAACGGCCTCAATCTGCTGCTGAAATGCTTCTTTCCCATCGTGGATATAGAATATGACGAAGAAAAAAGTCTGTTCTATAGAAGTGTGGATGAAAAAGGCGCGATCATGCGCCACGAAACCGCGGCTGACGACGCGAGGCGACTCGGCCGGCTCATAGCCGCGGGTGAATGAATTCCGGCGCCCAGACGGACGCCGGAATAGCCATGGGAGGAAATATGCCGCTTGTGATCGATGTTCACGTCCATCTTTTCGCCATGTCCGAGAAAAACGGCGCCATTATAGGCGACAAGGTCAGGCGAAACCCGATCTTCAAGATTCTCATCTCCCGCAAATACGGCTATAAGGGGAACGACGAGGAGTTCGACAGGAATTACGTCGAGAAGGTCGCGCGCGAGGTGCGCGAGTCCAAGACGACGGACAAAGCAGTCTTCCTCGCGCTCGACGGCATCTACGATTCCTCCGGCCGGCTCGACACGTCGAGAACCGAGGTGTACATACCGAACGAGTACTGCCGCAAAGTCTGCATGGAGAACCCGGCGGAGTTCCTTTACGCCGCATCCGTGAATCCGGATCGGGCGGACGCGCTCGACGAACTCGACCGGGCGAAAGCCGGCGGCGCCGTCCTCGTCAAATGGCTTCCGAACTCTCAGGATTTCAACCCTTCCGAGTCGAAATACATCCCATTTTATAAAAAGCTCGCGGAGTTGAAACTCCCCCTGCTCTCCCACACCGGTTACGAACATTGCATAAAGGTGACCGACCAACTGCTCGGAGACCCCATGCATCTGCGCTCGGCGCTCGACGAAGGCGTGACCGTCATCGCGGGGCATTGCGGAACTTCCGGCCGCGGACACCCGCACGAATTCTTCGACGACTACCTCGAAATGCTCGGCCTCTACCCGAACCTTTTCGGAGACCTCGCCGCGATAACAAGCCTCACTCGCTTCAACTACATATCGAAGATGCTGAAGCATCCCGGCTTCATGGATCGCCACGTCCACGCAACGGACTACCCTTCGCCGCCGCTGCCGCTGCTGTTCCCGGCGGCTCTCGGAATCCGCAAGGCTTTATCCCTGTCGTTCGTGGGCAACACTTTCGACCGCGATGTGGAAACGAAACGCGCGCTCGGCTTCCCCGAGCAGGTTTTCACACGCGCCGAGTCCCTGCTCGGATTGTCAACCTGAATACGGCATTCAACACGCGCGGATGCGGATTTTCTCAAAAATCCCATTTCGAATCCGGGTTAATTATTATTATTGACAACTCATACTTTTGAATTATATTAATATGTTCAGTCTTGAGATCGCCGGCCGCGGAAGCGGCGCTCGCCGCCAAGGAGTCCATTATGAGCATGACGCCAAAATTTTTCGGTCAGTACCTGCTTGAGAAGGATATACTGACAAAAGATCAACTGATCGAAGCAATCAATTATCAAAAATCAAAAATTCTGAAACTCGGTGAGATCGCGATTCAACGCGGATTCCTATCCGAGAAACAGGTGGCGAAAATCCACAACGAGCAGAAAAGAACAGACATGAGGTTCGGAGACCTCGCGGTCGATCTCAAGCTCCTGACCCTCGAGCAGCTCGAGGAAATGATAACCATCCAGAAGAACAACCACATATATCTCGGCGAAGCGATCATAGCCTGCGGCTACCTCGAAAAGGAAGTCCTCGAAAAAGAGCTCAACGCTTTCAAGGACGAACAGAAAACGGTGCCGCCGATAGAAGTGATGATTCAGGAAGACATCCCGAACAAGGAATTCGTCGAGGTGTCGGTGGACCTGACGGAAAAGCTGATGCGCAGGATCGGAGACATGATCTCCAAGTCCGGGCAGCTCAGGAAAGAAAAATCGTCCATCGCCAACATGGGGATCATCTCCTACCTCGATTTCAAGGGAGACCTCAGCGCCCGATACGTTATCAACCTCTCGTGGGAAGTCGGCTACGAGATCGCGAAGAAAACGTTCAAGAAAGAAACCCTGCCGATGGACGACGAGTTGATAATCGACACCACGGCGGAGTTCGTGAACGTTGTTTGCGGGAATATAAGAGCCAAGATGATCGAGCTCGGCAAAAAGCTCGAATTTCAACCTCCGGTGAGTTTCTCAAGCAAATCAAACGGAGCGCTCGCGGTGGACTCGTCCGACGAAGCCACCGTCGTGCCCGGTTATACGCAGATCGGAAACTACGAACTCGCGATAGTTTCAAAAGTATAAGGGCGCCGAACTGAAAAACATCAGCCGGGAAGGAAGATTTCAATGAGCGAAATGAAAAAAATCCTGATCGCGGACGACAGCAGAGTCGCCGCTCATCTTTTGAGAGAAATTATCGAAACGATCGAAGGCTGCGAAGTCGTGGACAACGCCACGACCGGAGAAGACGCCATCGAGATGTTCAAAAAATACAAGCCCGACCTCGTGACGATGGACCTCTCCATGCCGGGCATAGGCGGCATGGAAGCGATCAGACAGATAATCGCGAGCGACGGCTCGGCGAAAATCGTCGTCGTCAGCTCGCTCGGCGGCGCGCAGGACAAACTCCTCGAAGCTCTCGAAGCCGGCGCTCTGAGCGTTATCTCGAAACCCTTCGACGAGGAAAAAGCCATCGCCGTCCTGAAAAAACTGCTCGGCCTTTCCTGATCCCGCCGAAACACGGTTCCTCTTCTTAAGTCCCAACTTTTTCGCTTGAATTATATCCGTTTACTTTAAACCCGAATCCGCCGATTGGATTCGGCGCGTTATTGACGAATCCGGTTTACTGGTATGTCTATCCGGTCCATGCCGGTGATT
>JAKLIR010000438.1 GCA_022709505.1 bacterium
GTCTCGGAGGCTGCCGGGTCTTCGAAGGAATCGAATAGGCCGCGCTGGCCCGAATCACGGTCTTTCTGCGCATAGCGGCCGAGCGTCATGGCCTCGTCGAGAGCGGCCATTTTTTGTGCTCGGTTGCCGTCGAGCTCGTCCATCGCTCCTGCTCTGATCAGGGATTCGATCGCTTTTGAGTTCACGAGCGAAAGGTCGATCCTCCGGCAGAATTCGAAAAATGAGGTGAAGGTCCCGTTCTCATCGCGCTCTTTCACTATCGCGTCCACCGCGCCTTCGCCTACGTTTTTAACGGCGTTCAAGCCGAATAGAATTTTGTCGCCGCGCGGTGTGAATATGCCGTAGCCGTTGTTAATGCTCGGAGGCGTGACCTCGATGTTCATCCGCTTGCAGTCTTCGACGTATTTCGCCACTTTGTCGGTGTCGCCCATGATGCTTGTGAGCAGCGCGGCCATGAATTCCACGGGATAGTTGGCCTTCAAATAGCCGGTCTGGTATGCGAGGTATGCGTACGCCGCGCTGTGGCTTTTGTTGAAACCGTAGCCGGAGAATTTTTCGATAAGGAAGAAAACCCGTTCGGCGAGAGCCCGGTCTTTCAGGATCGTCGCCGCGGATTCGATGAACTGACTTGATTTCTTCTCCATCTCCTCTTTTTTCTTTTTTCCCATGACGCGGCGGAGAGAGTCCGCCTCCGCGAGAGAAAATCCGGCGGCGATGTTCGCGATCCTCATAACCTGTTCTTGATAGAGGATGATGCCGAAGGTGTCCCGGAGAGACGGCTCGAAAGACGGATGTATATAGTCTATTTGGTCTCGTTTTTTCCGACGGTTTTCGAGGAAGGTGTCCACCATTCCGCCGCCGAGGGGCCCGGGCCGGTTCAACGCGTTCAGCGCGATCAGGTCTTCGATGCACGTGGGTTGAGTGCGGTTCAAAAGGCTTTTCATCGTGTTGCCTTCGAACTGGAAGATGCCGTCTGTCTCCGCGCGGCAGAAGAGGCGGTAAGTTTTTTCGTCGTTCAGCGGGATGTGGTCGAGATCGATCTTCTTCCCTTTGAATTGTTCAATGTATTTAACCGTATCCGCCACGACGGAAAGGGTTCTCAGACCGAGGAAGTCCATCTTCAAAAGTCCGAGAGTTTCGAGGTCCTCGTGCACTATTTGGGTCATTGGGACCTGATCCCGCGGGGATTGGTATATCGGGATTTGATCGGTGAGGGGCAGCTTGGAGATCACGACGCCTGCCGCGTGGGTCGAGATGTTCCGGGGCAGGCCCTCGACCTGTTTCGATATGTCGAGCAACTGCCTCACCTGAGGGTCGTTTTCATATAGAAGCTTCAACTCCTCGCTGTAAGCGATCGCGGTGTCGAGCGTGACCTTCTGATCCGGAATAATTAGGGGAATGAGTTTTGCAACCTTATCGACCGCGGGAAGCGGGATGCCGAGCACCCGGCCCACGTCGCGGATCGCGGCGCGCGCTTTCTCCCGACCGAAAGTTATGATCATCGCAACTTTGTCGCCGCCGTACTTTTTCTTCGCGTAGTCTATTACTTCGTCGCGCCTGCGGTCGCAGAAATCCATGTCTATGTCCGGCATCGAAATGCGGTCGGGATTCAGGAACCGCTCGAACAGCAGATCGTATTTCAACGGGTCGATGAGCGTTATGTCGAGAGCGTAAGCTATGATGCTTCCGGCGACTGAGCCTCTCCCGGGGCCGACCGGGATACCTCTGCTTCTCGCGAAACGGATCAGGTCCCATACGATGAGGAAGTAAGCGGAGTACCCCATCTTTTTTATCACGGAGAGTTCGTATTCGACCCTTTGTTTTATCCCTTCGTTTGTCGCGGGATATTTCCTGTTGATTCCCTCCCACGTGAGTTCCGCGAGGAAGTCGTCCGGGTTCCGACCGTCGGAAAGCTCGAAATCCGGCAGGAAAATTTTCCCGAGCTGAAGCTCGAAGTTGCAGCGTTCGGCGATCTCCATGGTCGCCTGAACAGCCTCGGGGTGTTCGGGGAACAAAGCGAGCATTTCCTCTCCGGATTTAAGATAGAACTCCTTCGATTCGAAGCTAAGCCTGTCCGCGTCTTCGAGTGTTTTTCCCTGTTCGACGCACATCATGACGTCCTGAACGAGAGCGTCGTCGGGCTCCACGTAGTGCGCGTCGTTCGTCACTACCAACGGTATGGAGAGCTCTTTGGAAAATTCGACGAGCGCGTGGTTCACGACGCTCTGATCCGCGAGACCGTGGTCCATCAGTTCGAGGTAGAAATTACCTTCGCCGAAAACGTCCCTGTGCCAGACGGCCGTGGCGCGCGCCTGCTCCATGCGGCCGCGGCGGATCATCGCCGCCGTCTCCCCGCCGAGGCAAGCCGAAAGCGCTATCAAGCCTTCGTGATGCTTTTCGAGAAGTTCCTTGTCCGCGCGCGGCTTGTAGTAGAAACCTTCCGTGTGCGCGAGAGACACTATCTTTATAAGGTTCTTGTAGCCGGTCTCGTTTTTCACCAGCAGCAGCAGGTGGTGCATGTCCCTGTCGATCGGGTGTTCCTTTTGAAACCTCGTCCTCGGCGCGACGTATATCTCGCAGCCGATTATCGGCTTAATCCCCTTGCGAACCGCTTCGGTGTAGAACTTCACCATCCCGAACATGTTGCCGTGGTCCGTTATGGCGAGGGATTTCATGCCGAGACCGAGAGCCCGGTCTATCATGCGGCTGACCGGCGTGACGCCGTCCAGAAGACTGTATTCAGTGTGAACGTGAAGGTGCGTGAAATCAACAGCCATTATCATCTCCGGTAAAAAAGGTCACAAGCATAATACCAGATACCCCATGTTTTTTCCATGAAGGCGGAACGCCCGGTTCATGAAGGCAGTTTGTGAAACACGATACGGTCGATTTCAGGCGGGATCGTCGCAAGTTCGTTCTTCACAAAGACGGTATTGCCGCGTAGCAGGTACTCGATGTCTGAATCGGCGAGTTTGAGTTTGAAGTAATTGTCGGCGCAGTGCCTGTCGCATTCGTAAATCCCCGGTGCGCGTCCGGGCATTGTGTATCTCTCGGCGGGCGGGCAGAACCTCGTGCTGGTAACGCACACGTATGGTGTGTGCATGGTGAAC
>JAKLIR010000439.1 GCA_022709505.1 bacterium
TCGGCGAAGCAAGACCCGGTCCTTTCGATATTCGTTCAGAACCATTCACCCGTGATACATGATTTTCTCGGCCAAACCACCGCCTTCAGGCGTGACCTTATTAAAGATGAAGTCGTAGCCCTCGCCGAGACTCCCGGCGCCGACAGGATTAAATACATTCACGGCAACCTCGGCAAAGGAAGCTTCACATTTCTCGGCGGCCACGATCCCGAGGACTTCGCTCATCTCGTCGGGGAGAAAACCACTGACGTTTCACTTTATCCTCATTCCCCCGGATACAGGCTGATCCTTAACAACGTCCTTTTCCCATCCGTCCGCAAAAAGGAAAAGAAAACCTGATCTTTTTTTAGAGTCTCTTAATTACCATGTTTCGATTCGATGCAACCCACGATCCTCGATCCCGATGCGATCCGAAATCGTTCTTATTGCATTGCGACGGAATTAGTGCGAAGGTATTCGTGTGAAGAAAATACCGGACAGCTTGCCCACAGTTCTCATCGACAGGTCGATCCTTGCTTGGCAGGAACTCGGGCTCGCCGAGTTCATGCTACAGATGGAAATGGAATTCACCTCCGGGCCGGACGAAGAACTACTTCGGCGCGCGCTCGACCTTCTGCTGGACGCACAACCAGTTCTGGGTTGCCGATTAGTTAAACGTCCATACCGTCCCGTCTGGCTGCGGCTCTCCGATAAGGAACGCAGGAATATTTTTAAGACTGGAGATGAGCAGGCATACGAGCGATTCAAGTCCGAGACCATCGATTCTAAATCCGGGCCGCAAGTTAAAGCGTTCCTTCATAGGGGAACGGACCGCGACCGGTTGCTATTAAAAGTTTCACACGTCGTCGCGGACGCGGGCGGCGTGAAAGAAATAGCGGCCGACTTCGCCTCGATTTATTCGAATCTCGAACAGGACCCCGACTATGAGCCGGTCCCCAACTTGAAAGGCGATAGGGGAACCATGCAATTATTTCATCAGTTCCCGATCGAAAAAACGCCCACGATAGTTTCGGACTTTCTCGCCGTGACATGGATAAATTCCGTCCCCGCACCGACTCTCACACTACCTCTTCCCGAAGGGAACTATGCCGGGCGGCCGTTCGTCTATGTGAAACGTTGTTTTGACAATGAACGGACTGCGATGTTATCGGCATACGGGCGCGCGCGGCGCGCATCTTTGAACGACATGATCCTCGCCGCTTCATTCCGTGCGCTCGTGGCGGCCGCGGACTGGGACGGGCGCGCGAGTCTCAGCCTTCAGATGACGTTCGACTACCGGCGATGGTATCTGCCGACGGATCGCGCGGGCGGTATCTGCAACCTCAGCGCGTTCGAGTTCCCGACGCCCGGACGGACGATCGGTCGCGATTTTGACGACACTCTGACCCGGGTCAGCTCTTACATGCGAAGACGCAAAGAACGCTTTCCCGGACTCGCGATCGCTTGCATCAGCCCGCTGCTTTTCGCTTTGCCGTATGCTGGGTTGAGAACTTTTTTCGGAACGCTGACAGGTTGTCAGATCGCGGCGAACAACTATCCGAACACCTTCACCAACATGGGGCCGATAAAAAAAGATGAGCTTCAATTCGGAGATATAACGCCGATCCGGGCATGGCTTCTTCCGCCGCCCATCCACCCACCGGTGTTCGCATTCGGCATGAGCGGCTACGACGGTTCTCTAACCATCTCAGCGGGTGTACCCGATTCGCTGGAATCTATAGCGGACGACTTCCTCGAAAATATCATCAGAGAATTGCCTTGTCAGTAATGATATATGATCGAAATGACGTGGAGCGCGCCGCCCCGTCCGTCCTTTCCCTTCGACTGTACTATTCCTCCCTCTGTGCTGCCGCCCGGGGTCGTCTCATCCGGTTTCTTCTCGGCTTTCGGGAACACCTGCCCCAATGAATATCCCACTGTGAAATCACCGGACTCATACTCAAGCCCCAGCCCGATCGATCTGAACGTAATCGATTCATAAGGCAGTTCCCTGTATTCTCGCGAGGAAACGTTGCATATTATAAGGAGAGGGCAGGTCGTCCCTCTCTCATACACATAGCCCTCCGGCTTCATAGGGCCGTATCTCAACCCCGTTCTTAGCGTCGTCTTCGGAAACACTCCCTTTTTTTCCAGCCCGACGTTGTAGATGGTGGGGCGCATCTCAATGTATGCGCCTACATCATAGTACCCTGTGGGAACTCCTATGAACGAACCCGCGAGCCCGGCCTCGAAGCTCGAATGCTCGAATCCGAACACCAACCGGGTGGCAGGCGTCTTGTCCCACAACAATTCAATCGTCTTGGACGTCGTCTGAAGAGAAGCTCTGTACAACCCGAAAGGATCGTAGGAACCCGCGCCGTTCGCGTAATTCAAAGTCGCCGAATCGGAGGAGCGATATTTATTGTAAGAGTTCGACATCGCAATCCGCCATCCGGGAACGAGTTCGGCGGTCAAGCCTTGAGAATTCCCGAATCCCCTCAGCGACACCGGGAGCATGAGCGCCCATGCTCCTCCGGGGTTTTCGACGCCGGATACTTCAACCATCGCCGGAATATCTCCCCAGACTCTCTTGTAATACACTCCGGCTTTCGTTTCGTCCGAGACAGAAAATTCAACGAACCTCTCGGATTGCTCGGCTCTCACTCCAACCATCGGCGCGACGGTCGAATCAAAAACGTCGAGCCTTAGATAGTCCGAAAAACCGTTCAGTTCGGTTGAATAATCAGACCTTCCGCCTCCTAAAGATATGCGCCCGAGATCGACACCGGCGGAGATCGCGTCCACGCCTCCGTCCGATGAAACGTATCCGTAATTTTTATAATCAGTCGCGGAGGTTCTCATGGGACCAGTCTTTGCGAGTAGCGTGAAACTTCTTTCTTCGTCTCCCTCGGTGAACCCCAACATGATGCTCGTGCTTCTCGCACTTACGTCATAAGTCGGAACACCGTCCTCCGACATCCGTGCGACGTCCTCGTATATTGATGTAAGTGCGATAAAATTACGTTTCGTCTTAGAGGATTGCGCGGGGTGGGCGATCGCGTAATCGGGGTCGCCGAAATCAACCGCCTTAGTTCCCCCGAGAGCTATTGTTCGCGGTCCGCCGTTGGA
>JAKLIR010000044.1 GCA_022709505.1 bacterium
TCCGATATCAGCCATTTAATCGCGTGGTATCTTTCAGTCGGAAGCCCCGATTCTGCGATCGGCGCGGCTTTATCGTAAGACGTGTAAACGTCCGGACTCGTCAGATAGCCCCATGTCGTGCTGCCGACGAACATAAAGAAATTTATCAGAGTCGCGCGTTGCGAAACTACTGTTTTCACCGCGAGATCGAGCTGCTCGGTCCCGAGAAGCCGCCGCACGTAATCATATCCCGGCCCGCCCCAAGAATCGTACCAGCTCGACTGGAACTCGGCCGCGAATATCGGCTCCTCCCGCTTATATCCGGCGTGCCCTTCCTCTATTATGTCCGTCGTCGCGAACACCTTCCTTTTGTTCCTCCAATCGGAAAGAAACGTCGTTATCGCATAGTCGTCGATCGACATCAGATCGACGTCCGTCTGTCTCTCGGACGCACTCAAAATGTCGTTGTGAAAGATCGGCGCGGTCACGCCGAGTTCGCGCGACCACTCGTAAAGCCGCCGAATGTAAGGATTCCCCGCCTCCTTTTTCACCGGCGCCTTGGACAACTTCGGCAACAGCTCGAAGTTCAACCATCTGAAAAAATCCGAATTTGATATGCCGAACAACAGGTTCGCGTCGTACTTCCTAACGGCGGTCACTATTTTGGCGAGCGGACCGGAGAGATGCGGAAGCAGATTGAACTCGTTCTCCACCTGAAAAAGTATCAAATTCTTTCTCTTCGCGATCTTCGGTACTATTTGCTCCCACCACTGCCTCACATACGCCATGTATTTTTCATCGTATTCGAGTTTGCCGGGAGCAGGGCGACATCTTAAAACAACATCTTTTTTGCTGATCAGCCATGCCGGGAGCCCGCCTCCGTCGATCTCCGCGCATACGTAAGGCCCCGGCCTCGCAATAAGATAAAGCTCCGCTTCCTCTATTTCGTCCATCAACCTGTCAACGTCCCTGTTCCCCGTGAAATCGTATTTTCCCTCTTCTTCGCTGTGATAATTCCATGCGTAATATATATCCACGGCATTCAGTCCGCATTCCTTCATGGTTTTGAGCGTCTTTTTCCACTGCCCCGGATACGGCAATCTGTAATAGTGGAACGATCCACCCCAAATGAATTCTCTTTTTCCTTCTATTTTCAGGCTATATCTATCAAAAGCGGTCCGCATCTTTCCACCTCTGCTGTTTCTTGTGCTTATGCTATCAAAAACACCTCTTATTGTCTATAAATCATTTATTTCTAATTAACCTCTGTTTTCTTCCACGCAGTGATTTATCGTGTTTTTGCTTTTGCTCGAAAATTTGTGTTTGTCTTTCTTATCGGTGTTTTCAAATTCCTTAAATATCCATTTTTTAAAACCCGTGTTTATTTTATGAAAAATATGATCTTGGTGTGTGTTTCGCATTTGAACTAATCGTGTTTTTAAACAAAACCGCCCGTAAGCACAAATCTGCTTTTCAAAAACTTATAAATTTCTCTTCTTGGTGTGTGATAATCACATAGTTTGCGAAATTTAAAATCTTTATATTTGTGTAGGTTTGCTGTACGAAAGCTCAATAGCTATGATTTGGCATAATTAAGGCCTTTTTTTGTGGATTTGTTAATAACTTTGTGGAAAACCCTTTGTTTTATGTCTTTCAAAACAAGTATTTACCGGAATATTTTAGTTTACACCTTCCTTATAGGCGGTTTTTTTCCAGTTTTCCACAATGACGTGCTTTCAGATTTTTTTTGTCGAAACAGCGTGAACAAGCACACATCGCTAAAATCACTCTCACCGCAATTTATTCAACCCATACAAAATATTTCGCAATAACGAAATTTGTTTGGGTGTGATGTTGGCGTGTGTTTTATTTCGTGTTTTTAAATGACGCTATTGACATAAAATATCTCGAAAAACATACATCGCGTGAGTCAACCGCGTGGCTCCGTGCTGTGTTTTTGTGTGATTTATATTTCAGCGGGTCTGCTTTATCAATGAAATGTAGAAACCTTCGTCAAGTTTCGTATTTTTGCCGCTGTAGGTTTCGATATAGGTTAATGATACGGAAGATTGCGGGTTATATTGATATGCAAGCCCCAATCCGACTCTTCTGCGCGTTTCACTAAGCGATGAATACGGGATTTGCGAAGCGGATGTAGTAAAATTCGCGGATAAATCCTCATTGCCGGAAGGTTCTATCCATGAACCGAGTATCCTGAGCAGCCATCTTTCATTAAAAATACGGCCGAACTCCGCGTCGAGTTCCGCTTCATTCGGAGGATTACCAGTCCTATATCGAAGGATGACATCCGCACTCCAATACATAGCTCTTTCTTCATAGTACTGGCCGACCGACGCTCCTGTTTCAATGTCGAACGATTTGTCGCCGGGGGCATTGATCACCGTATTTTTATAAGTTCCGGGAAGCTTCAGGCCTCCTATAAGGGCTATAGAAGTATGTCCTTCCCTAACCAGTCCTTTATATCTGACAGCGGTATCAAGCAATCCGCGATTATGTCTCGTGGAGACTCCTAAAACGGGTGTTGCGGCGTCGCATCCGGCAAAGCCGGCGAGTATGCTTATATCCCGCCGGTTCCCAAGGCCCCGGTTATAAAAATATGAGATTTCATATTGATAAAAATTAGAATTCAAGTCCGTCCCGTTTCCTCCGCCGTCCGCATAAGAGTCGAAGAAGGAGACGCCCGACGTAAGCGCTGTCTGAAGGCGGCCTTTATCCTGAACCCAAGGTCCGGCGCTCGCGGGAATAACTTGGAACAGCATTCCGGATGTGAGAACAATGAAAAATAGCAGTTTCTTCATAAAACCCCCATGCTCGTGCAACTGGACGAGAAGCAATAGCCTCTACGATGATAGCCGAATTTTCCGCGCCGTTCAACCCGGTTTGAATGCGCGCCGTCGAGCTATCCGCTCCGGCGTCGAAAAATAGTTCGTAATTTGATCCGCCATTGAACAAATCGGCGCGATTTGCTATTATAACGGACACTGCGGTTTGTGTCGTTCGACTTCGCTCGCGGTTTGAAAATTTCGCCCCGGGGTATTCCTGAAGCGACAACTACTTTTTTCTCACTGGTGATATGTATGTCTTTAGATGAACTCTGGAAAAAAATGATGTCGGTACTTGAAGAAAAGATGAACAGGCCCGCATTCGAGATGTTGATAAAAAGAATGGCGCCCGTTTCACTCGACGACGGCAAGCTTTACATAAACATCCCCTCGACCATCTCACACGATTACTTGAAAGAGTACTTGGAGGCGGTTGAAGAGGCCGCATCCATGTTCACCGGCGACCGTGTGAAAATCATCGTCATGCAGGAAGAAGCTCCCGAGATGGAAACCGCCGAGCCGGCGAGGGTTGCGCCGCGCGTGGAGGAGAAAAAGGACGTATCGCCTCTCAAAAAGACAGCTCCTTTCCTCAATCCGAGATACACCTTCGACAACTTCGTCGTCGGGGGGAACAACCAGCTCCCGTACAACGCGGCCTACGCGGTCGCCGAGGCGCCGGGAAGGGCGTATAACCCGCTGTTCATCTACGGGGGGCCGGGGCTGGGAAAAACGCATTTGATGCAGGCCATAGGCCATTACGTGGCCGCCACAAAGCCGAACCTGATCGTCGAGTACAACACCTGCGACTCCTTCGTTACCGAATTCTTGACCTGTGTTCGTGAAAAGCGCGCTTACGACTTCAAGAACCACTATCTGAACCTCGACATCCTTCTTATAGACGACATTCAGTTCCTTGAAGGCAAAGACAGAACCCAATACGAATTCTTTCAGATATTCAATGAGTTTTATGAAAAGAAAAAGCAGATTGTCGTTACGAGCGACAGGCTCCCCAAAGACATCCCGACGCTCGAGGATCGTCTTCTGAGCCGGCTGAACTGGGGCCTCGTTTGCGACATCCAGCCGCCGGATTTCGAGACGCGTCTCCTGATCCTCAGAAAAAAAGTTGAAATAGACAGACAGTACGTCTCCGAAGAGGTGCTCGATTACATCGCTCAGGCGGTGAAGACCGACATTCGGCATCTCGAGGGCGCTCTCACACGAATCATCGCCTACGCAAACTTCGTGAACCGAGAAATCGACCTCGAAATAGCAAAAAAACTCATCCTCGAAATGACGCCGGATCGCGGTTCCTCGATCATCTCTCCCGAAGAGATAATCAAAACCGTCGCGAACAAGTTTAATCTCGAACCTGACGACATATCAGGAAAAAGAAGGAAAAAAGAGGTGGTTCTTCCGCGAAGGGTCGCCGCATATCTCATGCGCGAGCTTACGGACCTTTCATTGCAGTCGATCGGAAAACAGCTCGGCAGGGATCACACCACAATTATATACTCCTGTGAAAAACTCGAAAAAGAAATGGCTGAGGACGACGGTTTGAAAAAAATCGTCGAGTCTTTAAAAGAAGAATTATCACGTTAATAACTTCTTAGCGCTTGTTGGAAATTTGTTAGTTTTAGCATAATATTACGAACTGTATTTAAAAATGCACAACATTTGAAAACTTTTCAAAAAGTTGTTAAAGTTATTTCTTCAGCAAAAGTGCTCTAATAAAATGAGCCTTTGGTGTTTTCAACAAATCAACAGCTTCGTTTTTAAAGTACTATAAGTTTATTTAAATAAAAATAACAACAAAAGAAGGGGTTGGAAAAATATGAAATTCTCATGCAACCGAGAAATGTTGTTAAAAAACCTTCACATTGCGCAAAGAGCGACGGATCAGAAAAGCACGACGGCCGTCCTGAAAAATGTTTTGATCGAACTGAGCGCCGGCAGGCTGTCCATCGTCGGGTTTGACCATAGGATCGGCATTAAATCAAGTATGGACTGCTCTATTGAAGAAGAAGGCAAGGTAACGGTTCCTTGCGCGATAATTATGGAAATACTCGGTGTAATGAGCGAGGAAACGGTATATTTTTCACTTGACGGAAATATCATGCACCTCGAGTGCGGCAGGTCCAAATACAACTTCAATTGCATTCCGGCCGATGATTTTCCGCCTTTCCCGAAGAGCGAGGGGAAGGATACCTTCGATATAGATGTGGCGGTTCTCGAAATGGGAATCAGGCAGACGGTTTTCTCAACCAATCCCGAAGATCCGCGCGCATTTATGGGAGGGGTGTTGGTGAAGATGGAAAAGACCAAAAGCGACATCAAGTTCGTGGCCACGGACGGGCACCGGCTGGCTTTCCGCAGGTTCACGGTGGAAGGAGCTTCCATTCCGGACAGACAGTTGATCGTGCCGACGAGGACACTCGGCGAACTGCTGAGAGTTATGGGCGACGCGAAAGATAAAAAGGTCACCGTGACCGTCGAGCCGAAATCGATTTCATTCTCCGCCGGGGATGTATTCATAGTGTCGAGGTTGGTGGAAGCGGACTATCCGAAATTCGAGAAGGTCATCCCTGAAAGAAGCGAAGGATCGTGCAGGGTGAACAGGGTGAGGATGCAAGGGGCGGTGAAAGGCGCGTCCATCATGGCGAGCTCCAAGGAAAACAGGGGCCTGATAGAAATAAACGTTACGGACGAGAGCATCCGGTTTTCATCGAGCACTCAAGACGTGGGAAGCGCGAACGAAGAACTCGAAATCACGAAGAAAGGGCGCGACATAAGAGTTGCGTTCAATTCGAAATACATACTCGATTTTCTGAACGCTGTTGAGGACGATGAGGTTGTGTTCGAGTATAATGGCGAACTCGACCCCGGGCTTTTCCACACGGACATGCCGGATTATACATACGTGCTCATGCCGATAAAGGTGTGAGCGCCGCACTCGCATGCAGGACTTTGACGGAAAACTCAAAAGCATTTCCAAAATCCTCGACAAGGTCGGCGCGGAGATACAGCTCGACCGTATGAATGAACTTTCCGCGGCGGTTTCGAGCTGGGAGCAGGTCGTCGGGCCGAAGGTGGCGGCGCACACGAAGCCGGTCATGATCGAAGACAGGGCGCTTATCGTTGAAGTTGAAGGCGCAGCTTGGGCGCAGGAGATCGCTTTCAGGAAAAAGGCCGTCATCGATGGTGTAAACAACAGTCTGGGGCGTTCGCTTCTCAAAGAAGTCAGAACACGACCGAAGACCGGAAAAAAGCCCCAGCGCCCCGATAAGCCCCGATAAAGCGATAGCTGAAACTGGAACGATCCCACTTTTTTTACAATTTCAACCAACATTGATGAAACATGAGGGATAGAATCAAAAAACCCCCGGCTGATAGTTTTACCTGTTTAAATGTTTAAAAGTTAAGAAAATGTTAATAAACTATAAGCCACTTTTAGGGAGTTGAGACCACAATGACAACATTCGCGGAATTTTCAGCATAATTGTTGACATTTATTTTTGTCCATGGTATATTAACTTGATTTCTTTATATTTTATTATATATATAAGAATTAATATGTCAGATATCAATATGGAGGTAATAATGGCCAAGAACGAAGAAAAGAAAGAAATGAAATATACGGCCAAAGAAATACAGGTGCTGGAGGGGCTCGAAGCGGTGCGGAGGCGGCCCGCGATGTATATCGGGAGCACGAGCAGCCGCGGACTACACCACCTTGTTTATGAGGCCGTGGACAACTCGATCGACGAAGCGATGGCCGGATTCTGTAAAAACATCGAAATTAGGATAAACAAGGATTCGAGCGTGACGGTGATTGACGACGGTCGTGGAATCCCCGTGGATATACACCCGCAGGTGAAGCGGCCCGCGTTGGAAGTTGTTATGACAAAGCTGCACGCGGGAGGAAAGTTCGGCGGCGGTGGGTACAAGGTGTCCGGCGGGCTGCACGGGGTCGGCATATCGGTGGTTAACGCCTTGAGCGAATGGTGCGAGGTGGAAGTGTGCCGCGACAACAAGTGCTACATGCAGCGTTACGAACGCGGGCAGTACGTACACGACCTCAAGCTCAAGGGGCAGACCGAGCTGCGCGGCACGAAAGTGACGTTCCTGCCCGATTCGCAGATATTCCAGACGGTTGAATTTTCGTTCGAAGTTCTTTCCAAAAGGCTGCGGGAGCTCGCCTATCTCAACAGGGGGCTTAAGATATCGTTCTTCGACGACCGGGAGGGAATGAAAAACAAGGTCGAGTACATGTACGAGGGCGGCATAGAGGAATTTGTTCTGATGCTTAACAAGAACAAAGAGGTCGTGGGCTCGAAGCCTTTTTATATGATGAAGGATAAAGATGGCGCGGTTGTGGAAATATCGCAACAGTATTTCGACGGATACACGGAGAACATCCTTACATTTTGCAACAACATCAACACGATAGAAGGCGGCACGCATCTGGTCGGCTTCAAAATGGGGTTGACGAGGACGCTGAACGACTACGGCAAGAGGTACAAGATACTCAAGAATGAAGAGAAGCTGTCCGGTGATGATGTGCGCGAAGGCTGCTCGGCGGTAATAAGCGTAAAGATAAAGGATCCGCAGTTCGAGGGACAGACGAAGACTCAGCTCGGAAACAGCGAAGTGAAGGGGCTTGTCGATTCGGCGTTTTCGGAGGCGTTCGGGATATTCCTCGAAGAGAACCCGGCGATAGCGCGTCAGGTGATATCGATGGGGTTGAGAGCATCGCGAGCGCGCGAGGCGGCGCGAAAGGCGCGGGACCTTACAAGAAGAAAGAACGCGCTGGACGGCGGCTCGCTGCCGGGGAAACTCGCGGATTGCTCGGAACGGGATTCCTCCCTGACAGAATTGTTCCTTGTCGAGGGAGACAGCGCCGGCGGCAGCGCAAAGCAGGGCAGGGACCGCCGCTATCAGGCGATTCTTCCTTTGAGAGGCAAGATTCTCAATGTTGAAAAGGCGCGGCTCGACAAGAGCCTCGGCAACGAGGAAATACGCACGCTGATCACGGCCATAGGGACGGGGATTGGAGACGATTTCGACATTCAAAGGCTCCGCTACGGAAAAGTCATCATCATGACGGACGCGGACGTTGACGGTGCACACATCAGAACGCTTCTCCTGACGTTTTTCTACCGATATATGACGAAACTTGTCGAGGAAGGCGTGGTGCATGTGGCCTGCCCGCCGCTTTACCAACTCAGAAAGGGAAAGCGAGTGGAGTATGCATTCAACGATGAAGAGATGTCGGCGAAGTACAAGGATTTCGGCGGCGACAAGGGAATAACCGTCCAGAGATACAAAGGCCTTGGAGAGATGGATCCCGAGCAACTCTGGGAAACCACGATGGACCTCAAGAAAAGAACACTTATGAAAATAGAGATCGAGGATGCGGTGGAAGCGGACCAGACATTCACCATCCTCATGGGAAATCAGGTTGAACCCAGAAGGGAATTCATCGAACAGAACGCGAACCGAGTGAAGAACCTCGACGTCTGACGAATAAACCCGAATCCGCCGATTGAAAGGACCATTTGAAATGGCGAAAAACGATAACGAAGAACACAAAGACGAGAGCAAGATTTTAAGCGCTCCGATAGAGAAGCAGATGAGGGAGGCGTACATCGATTACGCTATGAGCGTGATCGTGGGCAGAGCGCTCCCGGACGCACGCGACGGGCTGAAACCCGTGCATAGACGAATTCTTTACACTATGAGCGACCTCGGCCTTACGCCCGGCGCGCATTTCAGAAAATCCGCAAAGATAGTCGGGGACGTCATGGGCCGGTTCCATCCGCATGGCGACTCGGCCATTTATGACACGCTTGTCAGGATGGCGCAGGACTTCAACATGCGCCACACGCTTGTGGACGGCCATGGGAACTTCGGCTCCATCGACGGAGACAACGCGGCGGCGTACAGATACACCGAAGCGCGACTCGATAAGATTTCGATGGAACTGCTGTCCGACATTAAGATGGACACCGTCGATTTCGTGGATAACTACGAGGCTACGGAAAAAGAGCCGGTGGTTCTTCCGGCGAAGTATCCGAACCTGCTTGTGAACGGGTCGCAGGGCATAGCGGTCGGGATGGCGACGAGCGTTCCGCCTCACAATCTCGCGGAGGTCAACGAGGCGACGATCATGCTGATCGACGACCCGGAGATAGAGCCGGAGAAGCTCGCGAAGGTGGTAAAAGGCCCGGACTTCCCGACCGGCGGGGAGATCATGGGAAAACAGGGTATCAAGGACGCCTATGCTTCCGGACGCGGCAAGGTGATCGTTCGCGGCAAAGTCGATATCGAGGAAGTCAAGAACAACAGGGAGCGCCTGATAATCACGGAAATCCCCTACATGGTGAACAAGAGCACTCTCATTGAGGAAATCGCGAATCAGGTCCGCGAGAAAAAGATCGATGGGATATCAGATATAAGGGACGAATCGTCGAGGATCGGCATACGCGTCGTGATAGAGCTGAAAAGAGAAGCGAATCCGTATGTCATCCAGAATCTTTTGTACAAACACACGCAGCTTCAGACAACGATCAGCATAATAATGCTCGCGCTCGTCAACAATGTGCCGCGCACGTTGAACCTGAAGGAAATCCTGTGGTGCTTCATAGAGCACAGGCGCGAAGTTGTGCGCCGCAGGGCGCAGTTCGAACTTGAAAAAGCTAAAGCGAGAGCCCACATCCTCGAGGGTTTGCGAATCGCGCTTTCGAACATCGATGAAGTCATTGAAATAATCAAGAAGAGCAAGGATGTGAACACGGCGCGGGAATCGCTGATGTCGCGCTTCAAACTCTCCGAGCTTCAGGCTCAGGCGATACTCGATCTAAGGCTACAGAAACTGACGAGCCTCGAACAGAAGGCGATACTCGACGAGTACGAAGCCCTGATAAAGAGGATAGCCGAACTTGAGGACATACTCGCGAACCCGCGCAAAGTGGATGCGATAATAAAGAAAGAGCTCAAGGAAGTCACGAACAAGTACGGCGACGAGAGACGGACAAAAATCTCGTCCAGCGAAGCGGATTTCGACATTGAAGATCTGATCCAGAGAGAGGACGTGGTCATCACCATCACACGCGACGGATGGGTCAAGCGGCTCCCGGTTGACACTTACCGGACGCAGGGCCGGGGCGGCCGCGGAGTGATCGGTCTTTCCAAAAAAGAGGACGATTCAGTCAAGCACATGTTCGTTACGAGCAGCCACGATTTCATCCTGTTCTTCTCGAACCGCGGGCAGGTTTACCGAATGAAGGCGTATCAGGTTCCGCAGGCGAGCAGGCAGGCCAAGGGGATTCCGATAGTAAACCTTCTCCAGTTGAATCCCGCGGAGAAAGTCACAGCGGTGATCCCGATCAGCGCTTACACGGACGACCAGTACCTCATGATGATCACCAAGGAAGGCATGGTGAAAAAGACCGTGCTGAGCGCTTACAATTCGCCGCGTAAGGGCGGGATCAGGGCGATCACGCTGAAGCAGGGCGATGAGTTGCGTTATGTCATCCTCACCAACGGCGAGCACGAGACGGTGCTGGCGACGCTGATGGGACTCAGCATAAGATTCAAGGAATCTGACGTGAGGCCGATGGGCCGCGAAGCGACGGGCGTGATCGGCATACGGCTGAATAAGGACGACGAAGTCGTGGGCGCCGGAGTGGTCGATGACGAGAAGGCGCTCTTGGTCGTCTGCGAGAACGGATTCGGGAAACGGACTCTGCTGAAGTACTACAGGCACCAGAAGCGCGGCGGAAAAGGGATCCTGACGATCAAGATATCCGAGCGGAACGGAGGGGTCGTAGGTATCGCCGTGGCGAGCACGGACGACGAACTCATGATGATATCAGAGCGTGGAATAATAATCCGGCAGCCGGTGAAAAGCATAACGGCGACCATCGGTCGAAGCACGCAGGGCGTGCGGCTGATGCGGCTCGATCCCGGCGACAGGATTGTCGCATTCGAGGTTTTTCAGAAGGAAGATGAGGTGGAAGGAAACGGCAATTCGGCTGAAGAGTGACGCCCTAAAAATATGAAAAGGTGATTTACGGCACAAAACACAACGGCTCCGTGTTAGCGCACGGAGCCGGAGTTCTGAGCCAGTCAGTCGGTTTTGACTGAGGCACAGTAATGTAAATTGAGATGTGTAATTATATACATTACGTGACCAAACTGTCAATCACCGACCAATATCGACTCGAAAGGAGGGCAGAAATTTAATTGCCCAGAACTCGTGTTTGTTGTGACAAAAAAATTTGAGGTGAAATATGTATATTAATGAAGTAATAAGGAGCTTCTTGATTGTGAAATCACAAGATGTTATTAAAGAAGTTGAATCATATTTATATGGACAGAGTAATTGCCGTAAGAATTGGTATGTTGGCATTACCGCGTATCCGGAGAAACGTTTGTTTTTGGACCACAATGTCAAGAGTTTTTCGAGTGGCTATAAATGCTGGGATTGCGGAAGTGATACAATTGCTCGTTTCGTTGAAAAGCATTTTATCGAAAAGGGTTGCGATGGTGGTTCTGGTGGCGGTGATAGGAATTCACGGTATTTCTATGTATATAGAAAAACTGCTAAAACACTTCCATAGGTTAGCATGAGATGTAGGTTGAGGGAGCCTCCTAAAAGGGGCTCCCTTTTTTATTCCTTGTAATTTATCCTGAATCCTTCATTTTGATTCAGCATTCTATCGACGAATCCGGGTTTATTCAAATTCCACAAAGCGCATAGGAGGAAAAGATAGAGCGCCGTACTCGGAAAAAACGGCCGGGTCTCCGCACCCGGCCGCCCCGAAAGACCACCCCTGACATCCTTGTCCCCTCTTGATTCCGGTTCTCGGACCGGAATGACGGACGCTAAGGTGAAGAAGAGAAGCAGCATAACCAACCTCGGGATGACGAAAGAAAGGCACTGGGATGACGTACGCTATGGTGATATGGCGAAACAAAACAATACCGAAATGATGGAGGATTTGAGGCGATAACTTGAACAAGCAATGCCGCGTTGTTTGCGCGGCATTGCGGAGATAAACCCGGATTCGTCGGATAGTGCGCCGAATCCGGTGCAATGTTCATAGCGGCGAACTGCTTCGTTGTCGTCGCATTTTTTCGTTCACGTACATCCCGGTACGCTCACTTCGAAAATACTCCTTCCGCCTTGCATTTCATCCGCTCTGAATCATTGCTCCCGAATCCAAATGATGGATTCGGGACGAAAGTTTTACGGGGGATTCTCAAGGGGGCGCTTTTGAAAAAGCGCCCCCTTGAGCACCCGGGCGCCGCTTCCGAACTGTTTTCTCAGGTCGTGCAAAAGGTTCAGAGTTTTGAATCCATGTGTTCGGTTACGCCGAAGAGGTCTTTAACCTCAATTGCGGTTCCGCCGCTGTCTATCATGCGGCCGTTGAATTTGCCGAAGGGCTGTCTGTAATGAACCTTCATAATGCCGAAATTCATTTCTTCAATTTTTTCGCCTTCGGGGGAGAAACTGAGTTCCACGCGGCCTTCGAGGTCGCGGATGGACCAAGGTTTCGAGGAAGTTTTCGCGGGATCGAAATCGAAACGCACCGGGCCGAGCAGAGACATTTTTCCATTCAGCCAGATGGCGTTTTCATTCCAGTCCTTTTGATTTTCGATGAGGTTGTCGGTGAAAGTGGCGCCGATCAGGTTGTTCTTCGAATCGAAGCCGGCGAAGTTGGCCCATTTCCAATAGAAATGGGAAGGGTAAAAGGCGCGGTGAATATCAACGAGCGCGGAAGTGGAAGTTCTTTCCAATCGGACGAGTTCCGAGCCGACCGTAAGCTCGCCTTCCGCGGGGGTTATTACTTTCTGTGTGTACATTGCGCGGTCTCCGCGGCTGTTGAGAGGCAGACAGGCGATGAGGGGCTGGATGCGGGAAGAGTCGTCGAGCACCTTGAAGGCGCCTTTTACTCCGGGGAGGCCGCGGGCGGCTGCTATGTCAACGGTGATTTCATGGTAGCCTTCGGAGTATCTGTTGACATATTCGAGGTTGTATCCCGAGGCGCGCGCGACACAGTTGCCAGAGTATTGGTTCTCAGCGAGCTTCACGCTTGACGCGGGGAGCATTTTCACGTGTTCGCTGAGTTTGTGCGAGCGGCGATCGTATATGTAGAAAAAAGTTTTCGCGATGACGCCGGTGTCGAAAATGATCGTGCCGAAGTAGAAATCCGGATGGATCACGGCGAAGTGCTGCCAGTCTTTCAGGCGGATTTTTCTGAGAGCGCGGGGTGTGAGCCCTCCGAGCCCGAAGGGATCGGCGTCGAGCGAATTGATTATTTTGAACGGTTTTTTGAAAGCGCCCAAATGGAACTTGCCGTTTTCAACCAATCTTTCCGGGGTTTCTTTCACATCGATCATGGTTTCCTCCGAGCCGGGGATTTATCCCCCGGCGCATTACCAAGTTTACAGTTTTTCGAGGTCGGGGATCAAGTCCCGGGGATGGGGCCGCGCCCGGTTTACATCGGCGCGAGCGAGGTAATATACTATGCAATAAGGAGGAACTGAAGTGGCGCCTCTCGAACTCGTCGGAAAACAGCACGTAGGAATGGACATCATAAACACGGTGGGACAGGTCATAATGTCCGGCCGCGGCACTGAGTCCGTTCTTCGGGACATAACCGACCTCGTGATAGAGATCATGGGTGCGGATG
>JAKLIR010000440.1 GCA_022709505.1 bacterium
AAAACATCTGAATATATCGATTTGGGCGGAGATACAATACAATATAATCGTTCCGGAACCGGGAGCGGCGTTGAATCAGGTTGAACGTGATGATAAAATATTAAAAAATCGGAGGGAGCGGGAATAGACGGATTTCCCGCGGATCGAATTGTTTTCTATATTCATAAGACTGCTTTGCACAGCGACCGGCGTTGCGGCGTTTTATTGCCTTTCCGTGTTGTTCAACAGGGCGTACGACCCGGATAAACCCGTGTTGATTTACAACAGGGGGGGGTTCCTGATTGCGGGCTTTCTTCTCGGGCTCCTTCTCGCTCCGTATGTTGAAGAATGGCTTCTCGGCCTGCACAAACAGGTGCTGAAATCCATGCAGAGGTTTTCTCCTCATGCGCTCGCGTCGGGTTTCATAGGGCTTTTGATGGGGTTTTTCTTTTCGATCCTGATCACGTTTCCAATATGGATATTCATGCAACAGCACAGGGCTCTCAGCCTGACGCTGACGATTGTGAGCTGCGTGGTATTCGGATATCTCGGAGTTGTGATTTTCAGCAGGGTGTCTCTATGGGGCGGTAGCATAGTAAGCACGGTGAGCTACAGGACGGACGCCGCGCTGCCCAAAGTGCTCGACACGAGCGTTCTGATAGACGGCAGGATATTCGACCTATGTTCGGCGCGATTAATTGAAGGAAAAATAATTATACCCGACATAGTAGTGAATGAATTGCAGGGGATCGCCGGCGATGCGGACGCGGTTCGAAGGAAGAGGGGCCGGAGGGGCCTCGACATAGTAGCCAAGATAAAAGCTCTCGAGGATGTCGAGCTCGAAGTGATAGATATGCCGGCGCCTCGGGCGGGCGAATCGAACACGGTAGATTCACGGCTCACGAATTACGCGAAAGCCATCGGCGGAATACTTGTCACTAACGATTTCAATCTTACAAAAGTCGCGGAACTTCGCGGCGTAAGGGTCTATAACCTTAACGTGCTTGCGCGCGCTCTGAGAAAAACTGTTCTTCCCGGCGAGAGAATCGAAGTGAGCGTCGTGAAAGTCGGGAAGGAACACGGACAGGGTATTGCCTATCTCGATGACGGAACGATGATAGTCATTGAAAGCGGCGAGAAGTCGGTGGGCGATAACGTGGCGGTGGAGATCAACAGCATAATGCAGACGGTTGCCGGAAGGTTGATCTTCGCGAAGATCGTGGACGGCGGACTGGACGAGATCTCGAAACACGACAGGGATATGATGGAGGATATCTGATGGGAAGGGTGGGTATCGGTTGGGACGCCCACGAATTCCTCGCAGGCCGTCCGTTGATCCTCGGTGGTGTTGAAATAACCGGAGCCACGGGGCTGAACGGGCATTCGGACGCAGATGTTCTCATACATGCGATATGCGACGCTCTCCTCGGAGCGGCGGCTCTTCAAGACATAGGTTTTCATTTCCCTGACAACGATCCTTCATACAAAAACGCCGACAGTCTAACGTTTCTTCCCCGCGTGGCTTCGATGTTGGCCGAAAAGGGATTCAGAATCGTTAACATCGACTCGGTGATTATCGCGCAGACGCCGAGGTTGTCGGAATATCTTGTCGCCATGAAGAAAGCAATTTCGAAAGCGCTCGGGATTCCGGAAACGGATGTCGGGGTTAAAGCCGCGAGCCCGGAGGGACTCGGAGCTATCGGTAGGTCCGAGGGGATAGCCGCTCAGGCGGTGGCGTTGATTGAGTGACCGGCTGGCGATGGAAAGGCTGAAATGAAACTAAGAGACAAGAATGCGATTATAGAAGCGCTGAAAGCGGGAAGGAAGATTCATTCGATAGCGTTTGCTCCGGGCATCAGGGGCGATGAGCGGGTAAATCAGATTATTAATGAGGCGTCGAAGAAAAAAATAAGGATGATGGAATTAGCGCCGGCCCGGCCGGGGAAGGGTGAAAAATATTTCCCGATCGAAGCCGTATGCGAAGACTTCACGTACAAGTCACTCGACGATATAAGAAGTTCGGTGGAAGACGCCGGGAAAAAGGCGTTAGTGATAGCGCTCGACCACCTTCAGGACCCGAGGAATCTCGGAGCGGTGCTGAGAACCGCTGCCGCGGCGAGGGCGCAAGGCGTCATCATCGAAAAAAAGAGGTCCTGCGAAGTCACGGATGTCGTGTATGAAACGTCGTCCGGCGGGGCTGACAGAGTGCCGGTCGTCATGGTTTCCAATCTCAGGCAGGCTCTTTCGACCATGAAGAGCTGGGGCTTGTGGATCGCCGGAGCGGACGAACACGCCGAGGAGGATTGTTTCTCAAAGGATATGTCTTTAGCTTCTGTTCTCGTATTCGGAAGCGAGGGAGAAGGGCTTCATCGCCTCATTCGCGAGGAATGCGATTTCATAGTCAGAATTCCGACTTCAAGCACATTCTCTTCCCTGAACATTTCGGTGGCCGCGGGAATCATGATATTCGAAACCGTAAGACAGAAGAGCGCGGGAGTATCGTGCGGGAAAAATAATATCAAATAAGAGGCCCGCAAGTGAATTTATTTGTGAATTCGCGGTTGGTGTTGATTTCATTTGTTATTATCGCCTCTTTTTTTTCCGCCAAGGCTTACTCGGCCGAGAAGCTTTACGGCGCATGGTACTTGATTTCAAAGAACTCCAATACGGATTCGTTCGAGCCCGACTTCAAGAAAATTGCGGAAATAGGTTTTAACAGGGTTTTATTGAACGCGGATGTGAAAACGGAGAACTACACGTCCAACGATGTGGAAGTCCCGGACGAGGCGACTCTGAAAACGGTCGAGAGTGCTATCATCGCAGCTAAAAAAGCCGGTTTGGAAGTGTCGTTGACGGGATTTCTGCAAGTGATGGACGGGAAATGGCGCGGATATATCTATCCGACGTTGCATCAGGAATGGGCGAGGACTTATTTTGAGGCGATTAAGCCGTACCTGCTGCTCGCTGAAAGAATGGACGTGAATCAATTCTGTATTTCAAGCGAGATGGAGTCTCTCAGGAACGACGATAAGGTTTGGAAATATATCATAGAACAAACAAGAACTATCTACAAAGGCGAAGTGGGATATAACAGCAATTGGTGGGCGGGATTCGGCGATTACAACTCGA
>JAKLIR010000441.1 GCA_022709505.1 bacterium
GCCAAAAAAGGCTGACGCGAACGTCTTTCCAAAAGTAAAACCCCAAAAGGCTCTCTAACGAGAGCCTTTTTTAATGCCCCAAAACGCCGTGCCGCCTTTTGACATTGCCCCGTGCCGCCGCCGGATGTCCCAATTCCGGTTTTAAAAGAAGAAAACAGATTTTGGAACTTCCGACCGGTTTCGGCTGTTTAAACGAATGGTAGGGTCGTGAAAGGGAGCTTGCTTCAACACAGCGAAGACGCTTAAACAAGTTGAACCCGAATGCGTCATTCGGGTTGAATGTAAGCCGGCAATCGCGGAGAGGGGGATCGTGAAATGAAACAGAACAGCGCGATCAGGATGAAAAGGCGAGAACGACAAAAGGAAGACAAGTATCTTCAAGGTTACCGCAAGGACGACCTCGAGGACAGGAACAGATTTATCGAAAAACACCTGCCGCTCGTAATAAGCATAGCCAGAAAGCGTCTTAATCAGGGCCTTGAATTCGAAGACCTCGTTCAGGAAGGCATATTGGGTCTTGTGACGGCCGCCGAGAAATTCGATCCCGACAAAGGATTCAGATTCAGCACCTACGCGACATGGTGGATAAGACAGGCGATAGACGACGCCGTGCTCAAGCACGGGGACACCATAAAAAAGCCCTCCAACTACGCATCGCATCTCAAGAACCTGTTGCACACTTCAAATAAGCTCGAGCAGGAACTCGGGCGGGACCCGTCGGTTCAGGAACTGTCGGCCGGAGCGAGTCTCGACCGGAACATGGCGCGGCAGCTTTTGTCCCTCATCCCCGGCACGGTTTCCCTCGACGCGCCGATAGCCGAACTTCAGGATCAGTCCAACAACTACCTCGACGTGATCGAGGATCGGGAGACGGCCAGTCCGGCGGACTCCAGCATCAAGCGCCACATGAAGGAAGATGTAAAGAGAGTGCTCGGATTGCTTTCGGAAAAAGAGCGGAAGGTTATCGACCTTCGGTTCGGTCTTTCCGGCGGCGAAACACGCTCATTGAGAGAGGTCGGCAGAGTGTTCAACCTTTCGCCCGAGAGGATTCGGCAGATAGAGGAACAGGCGCTTCAGAAACTCCGACGGACGGGCAAGGTTAATTCATTGAGGGAATATCTTAACTGACCGGCGCGCGCCGGCCGGGGCGGGGTCAGCCCTTTTTCTTTTCCAATTCAGCTTTGAATCTCGGATACATAACCGTGATCGCGAGATACACGGCGAGCCCCGCCGTGGCGATCCAGCATTCGATCGCATACAAACGGCGCGTGACCATCAGTTCGAACGAGACCGAGTTAGCGCGCCCCATAAGCGGCCCTCCGCCTCCGACTTTGAAGAACACCATATACGCCGCGTAAAATATCTCAAGCAGCAAATTGAGAATTATCACCCAATGTATCACTTTCAGAAACTTCATCATATTAAATACTCCTCGGTGTGAAATTTATCAGCGGCGCGGCGCTGCTCATCTGGGCCGCAACGTGAAAAAACGGCCGTCAACTCCCGTTTCGGGGTCCACTCTCACGTTCACCGGCCTGTGGCACATGGGACAGCATCCGTAATAACCGTTTCTCTTTTCGTCGAAATAAATTCGGGAATAGACGCCGCAACATTCAAACTTCACGCCTATGAACTTCCGGCCCTGCCGCGGTTTCCCGTCCTGTGGAGGGGTACCGTATTCCATATCAGCTCCCCGGTCATTTCTTCAAATCCGGCATTCCGTTTTCCTTGATCCATTTGCCGAGAGCGTTGTTCCCGATCTTGAAATCCTCTTCCGCGTTCTGCTTCAGATAGTGAAGCACCACCGGCTCGAAAATCGCGCCGACTATCGGAATCTTGAACTCGAACGTTCCGCTCAGCACGCGCTTCGTCCGGCCGTCTTTGTTGTCGTGGAATTCAACCTTGTGGCGCGCGTCCACCTGATTCTTGAAAAAGTGCGGAATAATCTTCGTCGAATAAACGCGCGTCTTTCGATCCCACACCGAATCCTCGAGGAAGGTCAGCGTTTCCGGTCGGATGATCATCTGCGCGGCTTTCGGGATCTGACCGTGTACGCACCACTTCACCTTTATGAATTTCTTATCACCCGTGTCTCTCTCTTCGATCAGCTCGTTCGTCGATACGTTCGGCAGGTCGTTCAGATTGTAGATCGCCTTCTCCATGAGAAGTTCGACGACCACGTCGATGGGGAAATCATAATAGTTCACGATGTTGTAGCGCTGCATGAATGCTCCTCCGATAAACCCGAACGGAACGAACCCCCTCCGCTCCGGCGCGATGCGTATATTTTATTTGCGCCGGCCCCCGCGGGCAATGGCCGCGCCGCTCTTTTATTTTTCCACTGTTATCCGAATGAGGGGGGAATCGCGAAAAGCGGCGATTCGCGGCTCAAGGGAACCCTTTGAGAAGGGTTCCCTTGAGAATCCCTCCTAAACTTTTTGCGCGCAATTCCGGGAGAGCGCCGTAATTGCTTTCCATCATCGGGAAAAACACCATGTTCCCTCGTTACGGTGCTCCGCGTCGTAACACATTGATTGACCGCTCCGCAGTCACAAAGTTACACGCCCGAGCTGGTGCCATTTTATGGAAAGCGCGAGTGTTAATAGGTCTGTGATTACCGAAAAATATGTGAGAAACATACAAACGAGCGTTTTAAATTTTGGAGTGCGAAAATTCATTTTCGCTTTCATCGCCGGGAATTAATTCCCGGCGTAAGCAAGGCGACGATGAATCGTCGCACTCCAGATCAGGAGTCTTCATCCGGTCCGTTAGCTCGCACCCACCCCACCCCGAAAAACGCCCCTGACGTCCTGTCCCCGATGGATCCCGGGTCTCGGCCCGGGATGACGTACGCTAAGGTAGCTCAAGAAAAACCACGTTATAGCAAATCCAGATTGAAAATTTGCACTTGCAGTTATTGCTTACTACCAAGGGATTTTTGTTTTTATTAAGTTTCATTGTAGATTTGGTATTACAGAGTTGACTGAGTATGTGAAGTGACGACTTAAGTAAGCAATGCCGCATAGCTTCAGCGGCATTGCGGCGATGAAAGTTTTACGGGGGATTCTCAAGGGGGCGCTTTTTCAAAAGCGCCCCCTTG
>JAKLIR010000442.1 GCA_022709505.1 bacterium
TGGGGCGCGGCCGCAGGAGATCGTGGCGGCGGAGCAGGACGTCAGGCGGGCAAGGGCGGAGGCGGACAAGCAGGAATCCGACTACGTGCGATTGAAGGAGCTTTTGGATAAGGGCGTTGTGGCGAGGAAGGATTTCGACGCGATTTCGGCGGCGCGCGACATGTCGAAGGCGCAGTTACAGTCCGCGATCGAGCGGTTGAGTCTTGTGAAGGAGGGTGTTCGCAAGGAGAAGATAGATCAGGCGAGCGCGGCTTTGCGGGCGGCGAAGGACAATTACTCGCTTGTGAAGGCGGGAGCGCGCAAGGACGCGGTGGCGCAGGCGCGCGCGCGGGTGAAGGCGGCGCGGGAGGCGTACGAGTTGTCGAAGCTCAAGCTCGGATACACCAAGCTGATTTCGCCCATGAGCGGCACCGTGGTGTCCGAGAGCGCGGAGCCCGGCGAGTACGTTACTCCGGGTTCTCCGGTGGTCACGGTGGCTGATCTTTCCACAGTGCGAATGCGCGGCTATGTGAACGAGAACGACCTCGGCAAGCTGAAGATAGGCGACGCCGTGAATGTCATGACGGACACTTTCAAGGGAAAAATCTATCGCGGGCGGTTGACGTTCATCGCTTCGCAGGCGGAGTTCACGCCGAAGAACGTTCAGACGGAAAAAGAGCGGGTGAAGCTTGTTTACAGGGTAAAGATAATGATACCGAATGAAAATATGGAATTGAAACCGGGGATGCCGGCGGACGCGGAGATAGTATTCGGCGCGGCCGGGGGAAAATAAATATCAGGGAGACGGTGTCCGGGTGGAAGCGATAAGGACCGAGAAGCTCACGAAGAAGTTCGGCGATTTGACGGCGCTGGACGGGCTCGACTTGAGCGTGGCCGAAGGTGAGATATTCGGTCTCGTGGGGCCGGACGGTGCGGGCAAGACGACGACCATGAGGCTGCTCACCGCGATCATGACGCCGACGTCGGGAGAGGCGTGGGTCGCGGGCCGTCACATCGAGCGAGAATCGGAGACGATCAAGGATGAGATCGGGTACATGAGCCAGCGGTTCGGGCTTTATCCCGATCTGTCGGTAATGGAGAATCTGAATTTCTACGCTGATATATACAGCGTGCCGAGGCGCGGGCGCGACGAGATTATGGAGAGACTGCTCGGGTTCAGCAATCTGAAGCCTTTCAAGAAGCGGCTTGCCGGGAACCTTTCCGGGGGCATGAAGCAGAAACTCGGGCTTTCCTGCGCGTTGGTGCATAAGCCTAAAGTGCTTTTTCTCGACGAGCCGACGAACGGGGTGGACCCCGTGTCGCGGCGAGATTTCTGGCGGATTCTCTATCAGCTTTTGAAGGAGAACGTGACGATCTTCGTTTCGACGGCCTATCTCGACGAGGCGGAGCGTTGCAACAGGGTGGCGCTTCTGGAGGAGGGGCGTCTGCTGGCGTGCGGAGCGCCGGACGGCGTGAGGAAGCTTGTCCGGGGTGCGATCGTGGAGGTGAGGGTCGGCGATCCGCGCGGCGCGGCGCGGCTGCTGAGGGCCGCCATGCCGGATTCGTCCGTGGGGCTTTTCGGCAACAAGGTTCACATCAAGACGTCCGACGCCGAGGCGACGGTGCGCGCCGCCGACGGGATACTGTCGGGCGGCGGTTTCGGAGAGCGGAGCGTGCGGGTGACGGAGCCGACGCTCGAAGATGTCTTCATATCCGTGCTCGCGGAGAGGAAAAGAGGCGAAGCCCGTGAATGATACGAGGGAGAAGATCGTGGCGGTGCGCGACCTCGAGCGCCGGTTCGGCGCGTTCGTAGCGGTGAACCGTGTGAATTTCCACGTTTACAAAGGGGAGATATTCGGATTTCTCGGTCCGAACGGCGCCGGGAAGTCCACGACTATAAGAATGTTGTGCGGGCTGCTGAAGCCGAGCGGCGGGGAGGGGACTGTCGCCGGGCTGGACATAATGAAGGATTCGGAAAAGATTAAGCTGAACATCGGATACATGAGCCAGAAGTTTTCGCTTTATGAAGACCTGACGGTCGAGGAGAACATCGATTTCTACAGCGGGATATACAGGATATCGCGGGAGAAGAAGAAGGAGCGCAAGGAGTGGATCATCGAGATGTCCGGGCTGAAGGATCACCGGCGAACGCTTACGAGGATGTTGTCCGGCGGATGGAAGCAGCGGCTTGCGCTCGGTTGTTCGATCCTGCATGAGCCGCCGATTATTTTTCTCGACGAGCCGACGTCCGGGGTGGACCCCAACAGCAGGCGGCGTTTCTGGGACCTCATAAACGAGCTCGCCGGGCGAGGGGTGACGGTCTTCGTCACGACGCACTATATGGACGAGGCGGAGTATTGCGACCGGATAGCGCTGATTTACAAAGCGCAGCTTGTGGCGATCGGCACGCCGGAGGAATTGAAGACGCGGGTGATGAAGGACAACGTGCTCGAGGTTACATGCGCGCGGCCGCAGGACGCGATGGACGATATAGCGAAAATCCCCGGAGTGAGGGAGGTTGCCATGTTCGGGAACGCACTGCATGTGGTGACCCCGGAGGCGGGGGCGACCATAGCCGCGGTGCGGCGTCTGCTTGAAAACGGGGATTACGGCAAGATCGGAGCGGAGGAGATATCGCCCTCGCTCGAAGACGTATTCGTGTCGTTGATCGAGGCGAGGGATCGCGAGGACATGGAGCGGGAGGCGGCGCAGTGATGAGTTATCGCCGGGCGGCCGCGGTCGCGAGAAAAGAGTTCCTGCACATAATCAGGGACCCGAGGAGCCTCGGTATGGCGATCGGCATTCCCGTAATGCTGTTGCTGCTGTTCGGCTACGCGCTCTCTCTCGACGTGGATCGGGTTCCGACGGTGGTTTGGGATCAGAGTGAAACGCCGGCGAGCCGGGATTACATCTCTCATTTTTCCGGTTCGCCGTATTTCTCGATAAAAGGGTACGCGCGCGACTATCGTGAGATAGAGAGGGCGATAGATTCCGGGAGCGCGCTTGTGGCGCTCGTGATCCCGTCCGATTTCGCGGGCAAGGTGGAGACGGGGAACACGGCGTCAGTTCAGGTCATCGTGGACGGGAGCGACTCGAACACGGCGACG
>JAKLIR010000443.1 GCA_022709505.1 bacterium
CGCTCTGGCGACACGTTGTCCATATTCATTACGGCTCTTTTGTTTGAGCAAATTCTGTCCGCGCCGACCCTTCCGATATATGTGACTGCGGAAACTTTTCCGTCTTTGTGCTGCTTGGATATGACCCGGCGTATCTCTGGATCGCCAGGAATTGAGAAATCCACAATCGCATACAGATTTTCGCCGAGGTCTTCCCGGACGGTTATGAGCGGGTTCAGCCTGTCTCTGAGATCAGATGTTTTCGTTTTTTTCTTTTTCTTCATTCGCAATCCCCCTCGTTTTTCGTCTCCGGCGCGAAGCCGATCTTCCCCTTTATAAATGCGACCCATTCAGGTCTCTTGAGACGCATCGCCTTTTCTATGTCCTCCCGCGAGAGAACCTCCAGTCGCCTGAGTTGTCCCATGACTTCAAAACAATTCGCGGTCTCGACCCACGCGGCGATATCTTTCAAATCATCCGTCATAATGCGATTTCACCCACATTCAGGCGCGCCCAATCGGATGTGCGGAATGATGCGTGGTCAGGTCGATCATTCCCTCGTAGAGCGCATCCGTCGCGTAACATTCCGCGCAGATGGGGATATCTACGAGAATTCCGCGATATTCGATTCTCAGAAAGAATCCACCGCGATCAAATCGCTGTCCGCAGTGCGAGCAGGCAAAATTGTTCGAATATGGATTTTTCCCGAATTTCACTCGGATTCTCATCGGCTCAAGCCTCTCTCCGTCTGACATCCCTGATATTCAGCGGCCACATCAAAATTAAGTCAAGTTCCGTCCCCCCGACTGCCCAGATGCCGCTCGTGATGATATACTGTTGAAACGGACAAGGAATCGCTCAATGACCGGGGAGCGGGAAAGACTTGAATAGAATCGAGTGACGCTAATGGCGCTATCGAAAGATACAGAAGATCGTTTAAGAGACGAATTGCGGAATGCGGAAATAGCCGCTCTTATGGAGATTTCGAACAAACGCATTGCCGAGATAACCGAATCGGACTGCCGCGTCGCGCACGGCGCGGTGGTAAAAATGGACGAGATATTTTCAACGGTTTTGGACGGCTCGGAATCCGCCAATGAACAAATCGATGAATATTTCGCTCGCGATGAGGTGGAGAGAGGCGTCAACATCTCCGACGTGCTGGTTTGTATGCCGCTCAATATATCGGCTGCCGGTTTCGTGGACGAGGCTCTCGATATGGCGCGGCGGCTTTCAAAGCATTTCGCTGCTGAAATATTCCTCGGCGATTCCGTGACAATCCTTTCGGAAGCCGGTCACCACAAGGAAGCGATTGATCAGGCCGAGGATAATTTGAAGCGATTGCCGGAAGAGGCGTGGATTCACATCACCGCCGCGGAGGCCTACGAGAGAGCGGGCAATCCGGACAAATCGGTGGAAATATTCCGCAGGGCGCTGGATGTCGTGAAGGACAGAACATTCCGTCAGGATGTGTACGAGCACTTTATTGAGTTCCTGAAGCGATCCGGGAAAACCGCAGAAGCCAAAGAACTTGAGGAACGATCCCGGAAGGAAGACCGCGCCGGAAAACCTTCCGTGGTGCCGATGGGACAGATCAATGCTTCCCCCGGGGTTGCCTATCCAGGAACTGGGGATAAAGGAAAACAACAGAAGATCGGTCGAAACGATCCCTGCCCATGCGGCAGCGGGAAAAAGTTCAAAAAGTGCTGTCTCGGTAAAAACTGAAGTCATACTACCAAGAACAGTTATCATAAAAATCTATAATTTCAAATAAGTCAGCAAATTCATCAAAAAGCAGGTAAGCTTTTTGGGGTTAAGAAGTCCTGAATCAGATGAACAACATAACCCACAGGAAGACCTGCAATAAAACCGTTTAAGAAACTCCAGAATATGGCTGCAATTTTGTTGAGAATATAAGTTGTTTGGTCACCAGCAAGCATCGCGATTTGCTCATGATGCTGGACTTTTTCTCTGCAAATTTGGCTTACCCTTGCCAAAATCTCTGGAATTGTATAAATCCCTGTCCCGATCACAAACAATGAGTGTGCCGTTCCCCTGTGATTAGGGGACATTGGGACATCTATTTTGTCCGGAAGATGTATTCCCGCCTTGCAACCGCAATATCTCCCGACTGATTCTACCATCCCATGAATGGATGGGTTTTCGAGAACACGGTTTAATCCGTATATAAGCCCCGCGCCATTGCCCATATAATCATGTTCTTTGAAATTTGGCATGTTTATCCTCCTCCGGCAGCGATTCGCTGTCTTAAAATATTTATATCCACTATTTTGAGTTCCTTCTGGTACATTTCACTAAGTGCGTCCATATACTTTATGTATTGATGATAACGCACAATCTTGCCTTGAATGCTTATTTGAGGCATCGCAGTGGTTGACAACTTGATAATTATTCTTAAAAGATCAGGATTTCCCTTCAGTATAGATAATAAATCCTTTCCTAACGAAGTGAGGTCAAGCTGAGAGAAATCAACATTCTTCAGATAATCAGCCTGTATTTTGGCATTCTCAAGACTGGATTCGAGTTTCTGAAGTTCCATGTTTAAGGATTCACGCTGACCAGTAATGAGTTTTTGCACGTTGAATGCGTCTTTCATAACATCCACAGTTATTACCGGCTGATTCCATATCCTGATTTCATCAATAACTTTAAAGAAATCAACGATAGCCTGTGGTATGCTAAATTCCAGAGGGGTTTCTACTATTCTATCCATCATGATATTCCACATAGCCACGAGTTCTCGTTTGAATTCAAATTCACTTCCATCTATTGTCGGATCGGCACGAACAACCTGGATGTTTATGATCAGGGCAGCAAATCCTTCAGGTGTAAGAACAAATTTACGGTTTCTGCCTTTTCCGAGGCCTTTAAGAGAGCCACACTGTTCCAATTTCTCTACAGATCGCTTGACCATCTGGAAATATATGGGTTTTGATATAAAATCCCTGAACATCTCTGAAAGCTGTTTCTCAAGGTCGGCTCTCCGGACTCCAGAGCCAACAACCCATGGTTGAGCCATAAGGAGAATCCCGAGTTCGTGGCTTTCAAGCGGGATGCACCAAGGGGCAATAGGCTGAACCAGAGA
>JAKLIR010000444.1 GCA_022709505.1 bacterium
TACTTCTCCAACGGCGGTCTCGCGGGCTTCAACACTCACTACGGCTGCCCCGCCTCATGCGATTACTGCTTCGAAGCGGGCAAGAAGCTTCTCTTTCGCGATCCCGATGCCGTTATCTCCGAAATTTCCCGAATGGTTTCCACCGGAATAAAGTCTTTTCACCTTTGCGACAGCGAATTCAATTCAGATTCCGAATATTCAGAGAATTTCGCCGCCGCCCTCGTCGAAGCTAATCTCGATATAAATTGGTCTCTTTATATTAAACCGCGACCATGGAGCGAAAAGCTTTTTTCAAATCTCGAAAGATCGGGTGCGAGGATCGTCACCGTTTCCGTTGATAGCAGACAATTGCACGAAAACGATGCTGAAAAACAAAATATGATGGAAATGATCTCGGCTTGCCGGAATGCCGGAATGAGAATCGCCATCGATCTCATCACAGGTAATCCCGGAGAATCGTTGGATTCGACCCGCGACGCAATCTCTTTTTTCAAGGCAAGCAGACCGGATACCGTCGGAATAAACTCATACATAAGGCTTTATCCCGAAACGAAAATCATGGGGATAATTCTCGAGAACGATGATATGAAAAGTAATTTGATATCAAAGACAGCGAAAACGCCGCTTAGTCCGACATTCTATAACCACATCGGGGTGGAAGCACTCGTGGAAATAATATCCGGCGACCCGATTTTTAAGATAGAGGGCTTCGAACGCACTTCCAACTATGAACGGCTCGGGAAATAGCTCATTCCCGTAATTTCAGAAGTATGGTGAAAAAAGAATCCTTGAAACCTCGGTTCGCCCGATCTTATTCATTCAGATTCACTCTTCCGCTTTCCATCAGGACGATATCCCCGAGGTTGGTCCCGAGAAGCCGGGACACGAGTTCGCACTTCGTTTTCATAAGGAAAAACATGTCAGGCCGAACGTGATCGCAGAGCGATTCGAAGTTCCCCTGCCCCTTTGAAATAACCATATCGACGGACTCGAATTTCGCGCGTACCTCTGGGCGTACTCGCTTCGGCGGGAACCCCGGCGCCGAAACCCCGGTGTCCGTCAGACGAGCGAACTCCGAAAGTCCCGCTCTTTCCGCATATTCGATAGTGGCGTCGTTCAACACCGGGCCGCCGCGCGCGACAAACGTCACTTCCTTCCCCTTCAGCAGTCTGAGCAGCGGTTTGTCGAAATATATCTCTCCCGTGTTGTCTCCTATATAAAGAACGGACTCCGCCCGCGCGAACGCCGCCTTGAAAGCATCGTAATGATCTATAGCGAACTCGTACTCGAGCGCGCCGGAGATCGCGGACTCGACATCGAAACTTCCACCCGCGCCGAAGTCTATGACATTCCCCGCGATCGCCACCTTCACCGCCGACAACAAGGAATCCCCGCCGGCCGCGGCAACCGACTCGATCAGACCTTCAATCCCCTCCGCCATCTCGGTGTATTCCTCCTTCACCTTCCTATACGGATCATCCGAGCCGAGAGCCTCTTTTATCCTGTTATGCATGCGTTCGGCGAAATCAATGGAATCATCACCCGGATTGATATCCATGATATAGCTCGCCACCGCGCGCACCGCATCCCAGTGCCGCGCCTCGTCGCCGCCGGAAAACAACGCCGCCTGATAAGCCTGCCTGAAGTAACAAGGCAAACAGTCCACATGCATTCTCATGAGATTTCACCACCCGCCGCAAAAATATTCGCACTCATCACGGCATTTTAACCAAGTTTCTTAAGCCGGAACAGCTTTAGCCCGGATTATTCACCGGAAAGATGTGTGGCGGCGTATTTTTCACGGGCGCGGATCAGACGCAGCTTACCGAGAGACGCGGACCGGGAAAACTTTACAACTGTATATTTGTACAGTATAATTGTCACAGGCGTTCGCTACACTCGTGGGTGGCTCGGGCGCGCGTTCGGGACGCCGGATCCGGAAGCGCGCCGCGGGCGAAATCCATCCGGGGGGATATCGCGGTATGATGCAGAGGATCGGAGAAAAAATATCGGTGATCGCCAGATTCCGCGGGGCGGGCTTCGAGCCGTCGATGTTCAAATGGGAAGGACGGCCGCACAAAGTGAAATCGGTAAACGGGCGCTGGGCGGAGCACGACGGGCAGTTCAACATATACCACTTCGCGGTGGTTTCCGACACGGACGTCTTCTACGAGATTTCGTTTCACACGAGAGAGATGGCGTGGGTGCTGGACAAATTCATGATAGACGAACCGTGACCCGCGATTCACGGTAAACGCGGAGCGAGAATGGGAAGTCCGAAAACATTCGGGCGGCGGGCGCCGTTCCTGTCCGGAACCCCCTCCAATGAGGAGAGCGACGCCTCGGCAAGGTATGGGAGACGGGTTGTCGCGTTGATCGACATGAACGCCTTCTTCGCGCAGGTGGAGCAGATATGCAACCCATCGTTGCGCGGCAAACCGGTTCTGATAGGCGGCAATCCGAACACCCGGACCATCGTGGCGGCGGCGTCTTACGAGGCCCGGCCCTTCGGCATAAAATCAGGGATGTCATACCATGAGGCGTTGCGCCTCTGTCCGGACGCCGTAATAGTGGAGGGCGACACCCGGAAGTACCTCGACTACTGCTACAGGATCGTGGCGATCTTCCGAGAGTTCACGGACATGGTTGAAGCGTTTTCCATAGACGAGGCTTTTCTGGACCTGACTAACGTGCGGAAGCTCAACGGAAGTCCGGAGGATATCGCGTTGAAGATCAAGGAAAGGCTAAAGAGTGAACTCGGCCTTTCATGCTCGATCGGGATCGCGCCGAATAAGCTGGTCGCGAAAATGGCTGCGGACTGGCACAAGCCGGACGGCCTGACGCGCGTATGGCCGGAGGAGTTGCCGCACATATTGTGGCCCCTGCCGGTGGACGAACTCGTCGGCGTCGGACGCCGGATGCGCGCAAGACTGTCCGCGCTCGGGATCACAACCATCGGACACCTTGCGCACTACGACGCCGGACTGCTGAAAAGAAAATTCGGCATATACGGAGAACTGCTTCGCCAGTGGGCGAACGGAATCGACGACTCTCCCGTCGATCCCGGCGTT
>JAKLIR010000445.1 GCA_022709505.1 bacterium
AAATGTTGAAAAACGAACATTTGGGCTTATGATTATTATGAGCATATAGCCAAAACTTCGGGGGATGAGGAATGTCACGGCCGAGAAAATGCAGATACATCGAAACCGTGCCGGCGGGGCGGTGTTTCAAGCCGTGCCGATCCGCGGGGGCGGCCAAAAACACGGTAAAGATATTTCTGGATGAGATTGAAGCCATCCGGCTTGGTGATTTGGAAGGGCTGAGTCAGGAAGAGGCCGCCGTGAAGATGGGAATATCGAGATCGACGTTCGCCCGGATAATCAATGAGGCGCACGCGAAGATCGCGGATGCGATCGTGTATTCGAAGCCGATTGTCACGGAAGGCGGCGAGCAGGCCGTTGGGAAAAGAATCTTCAATTGCGAAGGGTGCGGGCATAGTTGGGAACTGGAATGCGGGGCCGGGTGTCCGGGGAAATGTCCCGAGTGCGGCGGTGCTGATTTTCACAGAACGGATTGCGGGCGGCGTTATCAACGGCGGGACTCTTGCGGAGGCGACGTATCTCGAAACGGGGGCGGAGGTAGAGGGTGCTGCCGCGGGCGCGAGTCCGGCGAGTCGATGGATACCGGTTCAAAAAATAAATGACAAAGGGAGAAGTATCATGTCTGAAAAAATAATTGTGGCTGTGCCGAGTGTGACGCCCGGAGGAATGAACGCCGAGGCATCGGGCCATTTCGGGCATTGTGACGTATTCACGCTGGTGACGATTGAAGACGGCGAAATAGGCGATGTCTCGTTGCATGAGAATGTGGAACACGCACAAGGCGGCTGCCTTGCGCCGGTAGCCGTGCTTGCTTCAAAAAGAGTGGACGCGCTGATCGCCGGCGGCATGGGGATGCGGCCTCTGATCGGATTCAACGACGCCGGCATAGAAGTGTTCTTCAACAACGGCTTGGACAGAGTCGGAAGTATAATAGAGGCGTTCGTTCAGGGGCGATTGCCGAGATTCTCACGCGAAAACGTTTGCGGCGGCGGCGGCGCGGGCGGCTGCGGCGGGCATTGAATCGCTCTGATTAAAACAGGATTTATTTTTCAACCGGCGAATCCGGATTAAAGAGATGTGTCGCAGGGCGGTGAATCGCGCCGTATCTTGTGTTTTCCAACCTTTGTAAACTATCTATCGACGACGGTAGAGAAGATAGACAATTATTGACAATTATCTTCTGAAAATGGTATCATCGATTTGAAGCTGCTGAATAATTATTGAAGAATATTTTCGTTTCACGACAACTGAAGGAGAAAACCATGAAAAAGGTTTTCGGCGCATTTATTTTGTTCATTTCATTGTCATTATTATTGTTTTCCACGGGATGCGGAGGGGGTGGCGGCAGAGGCGTTCTGCTTGGTACGACCGCGGTGAACAGTGCGCGGATAACGGGGCGTGTGGTGGATACGGCGGGGAATCCGGTGAGCGGGGCGGCGGTGGTTTTGGATAACAATTGGCGCGATACTTCCGGGGCGAACGGAGGGTTCAACACGACGCTGAGTTCGTACAATCCGGCGACCGGGGCGACGGCGGTGCTCAAGGCGACGAAGGCGGGGTATCTCGATGCGTTCAAGATGATAGAAGTGAGCTCGGACTCGCTTGTGAACGGGGCGCAGGAAGTCTCGATCGTGATCCAACCGCTTCCGACATCTCAAGACGAGGCCACGCAGGCTCGAATTGTAAGGTCGGACGGATCTACTGAAAATGTCGCGCCGGTGCAGACGACTGAGGGCGGTGCGACTTTCTACAAAACGACGGTGACGCTGAGCGGGACGGAAAGAGCCGTGTCGTTCGACACGCCCGCGCCGGTGGGATCGAGTATGCCGGAAGCTTCGTTTCAGATCGGGAGCCCGGACGGGACGGGGACGAACGCGGCGGGAGTGCTCGGCACTACGGGCCGGATCACCGGCTCGGTGGCGTACGGCGACCCGACGGATGCGGCGGATCTCGAAACTTTTCCGGGTGATTTCACGACCCGGATAGACACCGGCGGCGGGGAGCGGGAGCAGGCGCTGATAACGGCGGGGTTCGTGCGGATCAATCTGACGGACGGAAGCGGCGCCCCGATAACGAGCTTCGCGCCCGGACAGACGGCGAAGATCACGATGACGATTCCGCCTTCGACGGTGAATCCGGAGACGGGAATGCTGATATCCCCCGGTGACACGATCCCGCTTTTCGTTTTCAACGAATCGACGGGCCGATGGGTGGTCGAGAGGACGAACGGCGGTGCGATCAGACGCGCCACGGTGAGGGCCGCGAACGACGGGACGCTCTACGCCGAATTCGAAACCTCGCATCTGTCGGATTTCAATCTCGATTGGCCTTCTGATAGATGCTCATACGAGCAGGTTAATAGCGACACACCGATAATTACTATTGTCGATTCCAGAGGTAGTGCCATAAACGGTGCGACTCTTAAGTTTAATTCTGCATCAGGTTGGTCGCACTATTCGATTACATCGCCCGACAATAAAGTGACTTTATGGCTTGCACCGAAAAACATCTCATGGCAAGTGTGGGCGGAGAAGGACGGTCTTTCCTCTAACGTTGCGACTGTTACGTCCTGCAAGGAGACGATTTCGGGGCAGAGCGAATTCACGCTGGTGATCGGCGACCGCGAGCCCGCCTGCTCCTCGGACGCCGCCTGCAACGACAGCAATCCCCTGACCGTGGACAGGTGCAGGAACGCCGGCACACCGACGGCGTACTGCTCGAACGTCGGCTGCCGCTCGACCTGCTCGAACGACGCCGCCTGCGACGACGGCAACGCCCTGACCACGGACAGTTGCGTCGCCCCGAACACCTGCTCATCCTACTGTTCGCACACGGCGTGTTCGCCGGGCTGTTCCTCGGACGCTCAGTGCGAGGACAACAACCCGAACACGCTCAACACGTGCATGTTCGCCGGGACGTGCAACGCAACATGCCAGTACCCGGCGGTTTACTGCGACCTGTCGCTGGACAAGGTGAACTACATACCCGGGGAAACCATGCTCATCACGCTCAACGCGCGGAACGAAGGCTCGGTGACAGCGAAATGCGGAGTCGGAGCGGCTCT
>JAKLIR010000446.1 GCA_022709505.1 bacterium
GTCGAACCAGCCGTCCGGCATATTGCTGATGCCGTTTATGTCAAAAAATGTTGAATTCATACCTTCGGTTCTGAAACCGGATTTAAGAGCTTGAAAAGCGGTTGCAAGCCAATCTTTTTCGCTTTCAGACGATTCGAATGCTGATTTAGGAAATGTATTTTTAGCTAATCCTACTGAAAAGATTTGAAAGACGGGATCATATTTTCCGGTGGAATTCGTCCGCCAATAATTTCTCATGGTTGCGGAATCGAGATCGTTTGAAAGAAATCTTTTTAAGTCTTGATTTAAAGATTCACTGCCGTTCGAAGACAAGAAGAGTACGATGATCCTTGATTTTCCCAAGTGAGGAATCTTGGAAGGCCCAACGTCATCCTGCGATGAGAAATCGTCCATGAAAGATGCGAATGAGGATTCCGTGATAAAAAGAATGAAAAATGAAAAGAAGAGAATAAAAAGCAGGAGCCCGTGTCGGGCTCCCGCTCTTGAAGAAAGATGACGATTTAGAGTCATAAAATCAATTGATTTTCAAACCGAGAACGCGTCTCGTGGCGATGTAGCGTTCTTTATCGTATTCGAGATCGACGTTGACTCTGTTTGTAATTGTCTTGCCGTTTTCGTCTTTCTTGATGGCGTCCGTAATCGGCACGGATGTAATGATATTGTCTCTGAGGCTGACCATGTATCCGTATTTCCTCTGCATGACGAGTTCGGCAGCGGCGAGACCGAATGATCTTCCGAGCCTGATGTCGAACTGAGTCGGATCTCCGCCTCTTTGAAGGTGGCTGAGTACGACGAAGCGAACTTCCGGGAAGCCTGCCTTTTTGAGTTGGTTGGCTATGAATTCCCCGACACCGCCGAGTTTGACGTGTCCGAATTCGTCAATTTCATTGGATTGAAGCATCTCGTGGTGGCGCGTGGGTTTCGCACCTTCGGCGACAACCAAAATGTCGTATCTCGCGCCGCTGTCCTTACGTTTCTGAAGTGACGCTATGACCTTTTCCATGTTGAAGTCGATTTCGGGGATAAGGATCATGCAAGCGCCGCCGGCGATACCGCCTTGCAAGGCGAGATGCCCTGCGTGTCGTCCCATGGTTTCGACGACGAAAATTCGGTTGTGAGAGCCGGCCGTCGTTCTCAAGCGGCCGATCTCTTCTTTAATGATCTCGATTGCAGTTGCGAAGCCGAGGCTCGAATCCGTAGCCATCAAATCCTTGTCGATGGTCTTTGGGATGCTAACAACGTTGACGCCTCTTTTCACAAGACCGGCGGATACGCTTTGAGTATCCTCTCCGCCTATGGCGATAATCGCTTCAAGTCCGAGTTTCTTTACGTTCTCAAGAGTTCTGTTCAATGTATCCTCTGCTTTAAGAGGATTCGTTCTCGAAGAGCCGAGGTTGGTTCCGCCGTATCTGTCCCATGTTCTTACCATCTGCGCGGAAAGAGGTATCACGTTTTCGGGATCCTCGCCTTTTGAATCAGGCTTGCAATTCTGAAGCCCGGCCCAACCTCTAAGTATTCCATATACCTCGAACTCTCTCGAATATTCCCTGTTAAGGTCTTCATCGAGTAAACCTTTCGTGGCCCATTTAATAGCCGGATTCAATCCTGCACAATCTCCGCCGCCCGTGAGAATTCCAATTCTCTCTTTTGCCATTTACTTTCACCCCTTGAAATTTCGTTGTTTTCCCCTTATTTCTCTGTTTTCCATCCCATTATATTTAAATAATTATATCCAACTTTCAATATAAATTTATTAAAAAAGATAGTGACTGCGAGGTCTTGAATGACGTTTTGGTGCCTTTACACTGCAGCCGCCGTGTGTTTATCAATTGACACATCTTGTTGAAAGGATACTCTCGATTCTTTCAATTTCAAGAGTTTTTCTATTCTGATCCCAGTTCAACTCGTCCCCGACGATGTCCGAGCATTTCTCAAGAGAACGGCGGTCCGGTTTACCGAGTGTGCATAGATCCGACCTTCTGCATAGAGCGTCGTCGAGATGGACGACGCATTCAGAACGAGCCGAATACGTGAGGTGAGCTTCTGATTCAGGCGCCCATTCGCAGACGGGTGATTTCGACGCGGGATTGCTTCTCATTACATCGACGACCTTATTCCAGTCGGCGCCGAAATATGTAATGAGAAGATCGATTGTCTTTGCGTCGATATCAGAAGCAGCGGATATTGATGATTTTCTGTAATCTGAAATAAAGTTGTCGGGGGAGACTGACAATTTTGTGACTGATGTTTTGCAGAGCGCCTTACTTTTTCCCAACTTCTGAAAAACCGCGTCCACAACCTGTTCGGCGAGATATCTGGATGTCGTATATTTTCCGCCGAGTGCGGATAGAAGGTTATTCGCAAGACCTTCTTTCTTATGATCCACAACCTCGAATTTTCTCGATGCATCGTAACTGTCTTCAACCATGCCGTCCGGATCCGCGAGCGGCCGGAGCCCTCCGTAAGATGAAAGGACGTCGGATATTTTCAAATTCAAGGCGGGATGGCAATCATTCAGTTCGTCTATGAAATGTTGAATCTCGGCGGATGTGATGTGGAAATTGTCGGGATCGTCCTTGAAAGGAGTATCGGTCGTTCCGCAAAGAGTTCTGCCGCGCCATGGCAGGAGATAAACGTGTCTTTTTGTCTTGGTTATCATGGCGAGAGCATGAGTTTTGTGAATTTGAGGAATTACGATATGGATTCCTTTTGATCTTGCGACTTTCGAGTGAGAACCGCCGGGGGCGACGAGGCCGAGAAGCTTATCCGCCCAACAACCGCTTGCGTTCACGATGCAAGAAGCCTCGATGTCGTACTGAGAGCCGGTGGGCTCATCTTTGACGCCGACGGCCTTGATGTTTCCATCGACGATTTTGAAACTTGTGACCTCGGACCAGTTGGCGACCGACGCTCCTTTTGAGGATGCTGATTGTATGAAGGCGTAAGTGAGCCGCTCGGGAGAAACCATCTGGCAATCGTAATAGTGAAAGCCGCTGTTAAGACCTTCCTTCGGCAAGTCCGGAAACAGTTTCAAAAGTTTGTTTTTACTGAGAGACTTA
>JAKLIR010000447.1 GCA_022709505.1 bacterium
GTGTCCTGAGAACACGATGTCTATGCCGTACTTTTCGATGAGGGGAACGAGGTTCGTCCGAGCCGAGGGTTCTCCGTCATAATACCCGCCGCTCCAGCATTGCGAATAGGGCGGCTTATGGAAGAAAACAAAGTGAAAATCTGCTTTCTTGTATTCCTCGGATTCGAGTTCCTTTAGAAGCCATTCGTACTGTTTCGAACCGGGGCTCGGCTCGCTGCATCCGATCTCCTCCTGCTGATTCAGCATGATGAACCTGCTGTTCCCGTATGTGACGGCGAAATAGTAGTCGTTGTTTCCGGGATGCGAAAAGAACGCGTCGTACCATATTTCGGGTTTGCCGCAACTGAAGCCGCCGTATTCGTGATTACCGATCGCATTGAACGTGGGAGTATTAATAATCAGCCTTCTGAGCGGGAAAAAGTATTCCTTCGCCCAAAGCTCGTATGTGCCTCCGTGCCCCACGACGTCTCCCACGCTGATCCCGATGTCCGGTTTGTTCTTAATTATCTGATCCACAATCGGCTCGAAAACTGTCGGGTTTGATTGATTGTCGCTCCACACCACGAATTTGAAGGGTGTATCTCTTTTAATTGAGGTTCTGAAGGTCGATTCCGGCGCAGCAAGCTTGTTCGTAACAGCGAGGTATTTGTATTCAGTCTGCTGTTCGAGTCCTTTCAATATGACTTTGTGCACGGTGACGGGTTTCGGATCGGAAACGACATTGTCGAGCGCATTCTTACCGTAATAAACCGCCGACGCCGCCGGGACTCTCGTCTCCCACATAACCGTTATCTCGTTCGGTTTTACATTCTGGAGATACGGACCCTGATTGAACGTCGGATAGTCTGCTATCATCTTGTCCACTATCGCGAGCTGTGATTTCATTTTCGCGAGGGAAGCTTTCACTTTGGCGAGGTCTTTCTCGTTTTTCAGAGCGTCGGCGTCTTTAGCTACGGCGCTCACGGCTTCGATCAATGGTTTCTGCTTCGCGGGCAACTGGTCGGACAGAAGGCGCGCGCTTTCGAGACGGTTCAATATTTCATCCACAGGCTGCTTGAGCGAATCGAGCGACGAAGCGTGAATCCGCACCGATCCGAGCCTTCCGCGCTGGGTGAGATCCGTAACCTTGACTCCGAGCGTAACGCTTTCCCCGGGCTTGATAACGTCCGTCACATCGAGCTCCCCGCTGCCGGTGAAGCTCTTTGCCCTCTTGCCGTTGATGAAAACATCGATCGTGGCGGTTCCTTCGAATGCGAGATATACCGAGCTTCCGGAGTTGGGAAACCCGTTGATTGTCTCGGGCATCGTGAAGTTCGTCCTGAAAAGGCCGCTCGAGTCTTTCCCCCACTCGTATGGAAGATTGACTTTCTTCATATCGCTCGTGTCCGCGTCTGGCTTCAAGGATTTCGCGTTGCACTTCGGGTCGAAAAGCCAATCGCCGACAGGTACGTAGCTCATATTGCCGAGCGCCTGAACTTTAGCGTATGCGTTGCGCGCCATCGTCACTTCGTTCTTTGTTGTGAATCCCATCTTCGCGGTGCTGACGTAAGGTTTCATCTTGACGATGTCCTTCGGGACTTGCGCCGCACCGTTCGCATTTGACGACAGTGTCGCTAAAAAGCAAAGTGCGAATAACGCCGAAATCGATCTTCTAAGATTTTTCATTGGCTGCTCCTTCCAAGATAATCCAAAGTTCATATAAGGAATAATACTATCACCACACGCATCTTGGGAAAATATATTTTTGATTTTCTCTCATGGCGGCATGTTTGTGAATCGGCGGATGTGAAATTATAATGACGTGAAATATCAAAATTCCACTTTTCAGGGGACTGCGTTGGATAATTCGATCAAATGCCCCAAGTGCGGGAAAAGCTTTCCTGAAGGAAAAGCTTTCTGTTCCGGTTGCGGATACGACTTAAGAACAGTTCGTAAAAACACCATGGAAAGCCCGCCGGCGGAGGCGAATAATCAGAACGAAAACGAGTCGTTCGAAGTCATTAACACTTTTCCACTTTCGGATTCGTTGCGGTATCCTTTTCGCGGAACCGGCGCATACATGTTGGTAATCGGAACAATCTTCCTCGCTCCCATGGTGCTGTTCTATAAATTCTTTTCCTATATATGCGTTTTCGCGGAATTGTACATGATGGTATATTTTTTCGATGTAATACAAAGCACGATACACGGCGAGAAAGATCCGCCGGAATGGCCTCTATTCAAAGGATGGATGAGCATATTTTTCGAAAGCGTTGCTTACAACGCCATAATCATCATCTCATTCTTGCCAACTCTAATATATTATTTCTTATGTTCTTCATCATCGCAAAAAATGGACATGCCTATCGTCGCCGTAACTTTGATATGGACGTTTTTTTATTTTCCGATGTCGATGATAGTCGCTGCTGAAACAAGAAACTTCGCCGCTTTGTTGCCTCCGGTTGTAATCGTCGCCATTGTGAAAGCGCCGAAGATGTATTACCTCCTCTGTCTTATCAACGCCGCGGTCCTTTGCGCGTTCGCGGCGATAGTCGGCGTGCTGAATCATTTCGCAACGTCTTTCATCACAAAGACCTTTGCCGGAGTGCTGTCAACATTGATAGGAATTTATTGCATGATGGTAATTTGTAGAATACTCGGTCTTTTCTTCAAGGAGATAACAAATCGATAGCGACTGGGTTCTTGGAGCCGTTCTTTTATATGGATAGGTTCCAACGTCATCAGAATCATTTCGATTGGCCCCGGATTCGTCAATAGCCTGCCGGATCAGAATGATAGATTCGATTTGAAATCTCCAGACTCATCGGATGGATTGAATTATTGATGGATTTTGTTTGCGGGAAACCAATATTTGACAAAACCAACACGAGGTATTTTGTATTAAATCGAACGATATGATGTAATAAACTGTTGCAATCTGCCTGAATTTATGTTAATTTCTCCCCTAAAAATACACCGAGATGAGACCCAGACGATGAATGCATTGGTCAAAGCTAATCTTTTAAGACATGTTTTAACATGGAGAGCTTTTTGGAACAAAAGGAACACGCATTATCCG
>JAKLIR010000448.1 GCA_022709505.1 bacterium
TTGAAGTGAGCGTACCGAGATGTACGTGAACAAAAAAATGCGACGACAACGAAGCTGTTCGCCGCTATGAACATTGCACCGGATTCGGCGCACTATTGACGAATCCGGGTTAAAATATTCCAAATCATCTCAGGGAGGATGCGCATGACATCCAGAGTCAGGGTCAATTCCGCCGTCTCATTCTCGAAACCAGACATGATTCCCGTCGATTATTGGATCCTGCCCGGTTCGTATCTGAAATACGGCGACGCGATATTCGGACTTCTTGAAAAGTACCCGAAGGATTTTCCGGAATCGGCGGAGCGGGATAATTTCCTTCCGCCGTCCCACAGGAAGGGCCTGTACAAGGACGCGTTCGGGAGCGTCTGGCGGCAGGAGTTCGACGGTTGCATCGGGATAGTGGCGGAACATCCGATGAGCGATTGGAGCGCGCTTCAAACGTATTCGCTGCCCGAGATCACGGGCGGCGAGATCACTCTCGAACAAACGAAAAACATAATAGCAAGACACAAGACTCTCGAAAAATACGTCTGCGCGGACTTCATCCGCACGTTCGAACGCCTTCATTTCATCCGGGGCATGGAGGACGTGATGATGGACATCGCGACCGGAAGCAAAGATATGTTCCTTTTCCTTGAAAGGATCGTCGAATGGAATATCGCGCACATTAAATGCGTGCTCGACGCGGCCGGGGACGACATCGACGGCATTTGGTTTTCGGACGACTGGGGAATGCAGCGTTCGCTCCTTATAAGTCCGCGGAAATGGCGGGAGGTATTCAAGCCGATATATAAGAGGATGTTCGATTTCGTGAAAGGCTCAGGGAAGGCGGTGTTCCTGCATTCCGACGGCTGCATCACGGATATAATCGACGACCTGATAGAGTTAGGAGTGAATGCGCTCAACTGTCAGATCGAACTCATGGGGGCCGAGCTTCTCGCGGAAAGGTTCGGCGGGCGGATTGCTTTCCACACCGACCTCGACCGGCAGAGCATCCTTCCTTTCGGCACGACGGCCGAATTGCGGAAACACATCGAGAAAATCGTCGCCGCGCTGGGCGGCTATACGGGCGGTTTGATCCTCAATGCGGAATTCGGACCGGACGTCCCTCTCGAAAACATCCGCTGCGTGTTCGAAACATTCGACGAGATCAGAAGGTAGGCGCGGGCGGCGTATTTTGAAAATCGCGGCCATGCAAAAACAGATGAGGCGGATGACATGAGAGAGATACACCCGAAGGAGAATGAACTTCTCAAGAAAGCGAGGGGAGGGGCGCCCGCCGGGGACGGCGAGTGCGGCTTCCTGAGAACGGATGAAGGGGTCCGCCTTTTTTTCAACCGCTGGCTGCCGGCGGGAAAAGCGCCGACGACGGTTGTCGTGTGCCTGCACGGCATGGGGGCGCACGGCAGCTATTTTTCTCCACTCGCCGATGTTCTCACGCCGATGGGAATGGCGGTTTACGCCGTAGATCACCGGGGGCACGGGCTTTCGGACGGGGTGAAGGGGGACATGCCGGACGGCCGGAAGCTGGTTTCGGACGCGGTGGAATTTTTAAAATACGCGCAATCGCTTCATCCGGGGTTGCCGCTTTTCGTGGCCGGGGAAAGCATGGGCGGCGCGATCACGATTCAGGTCGCGATGGCTGAAAGCGAGCGGCTGAACGGCTGCATAATGCTCGCCCCCGCGCTTCAGGGCGCCAAAAAACTCACTTTCGGCGAGATAGTCAGAATCCCATATTGGGCGCTTCTGTTGTTGTTCAATCCGGGCAAAAACGTTGTTAAAACGATCGGAAACGAAAGCCTCGTTTATCAGAGCCGTGATTACATCGATTTCGAGCACACGGATCAGGACCATTTGCAATGGGTGAGCCTGAGATATCTGCTGAATTTAAAAAAGCTGATGGACCGAAGCCGGAAGTGGGGGCCGTCCGAAATAAAGTGCCCCACGCTCATCCTTCAGGGCGGTTCGGACAAAGTATGCGCCGCGGACGCGGTGAAAAAGTTCTTCTCGGATATGCAGGTAAAGGACAAAACGTTGAGGTTTTACGAAAAGGGATATCACTGCCTGCTCGCGGATCCGGACGCTCCGGACTCACGCGAAACGATCGCCGAATGGATAGTTAAGCATTCTTGAAAGATAACAGCGATTCGATAATCGGTATTATGGTTTGACAGTATAGCCGCGCGCGCCGAGATATACGTTCGTGTAGCGGCTGTAATCGTACAGTTTCAGATTCGTCGGAAACAGCGAGATCATCGAGCCGTCCATCGCTCCTATCTTCAACACATTGCTCGGATTCTTTCCGAAAATAGACCTTTTCACGGACATGATGAGATGGCTCCCATAAGCGGAGCAGGACATGGAAACATCGTCGTCCACCAGATTGTCCGCGACTTGACGGAGCATGTAGCAAGGTTTTGAGTTCAGCGGCAGGTAAACGAGGATCGCGCCTTGCCTGAGGAGTGCGTCGAGTCCTTCGCCGACCGCGGGCAGGTCGGGGTTGATAACCCCGGCTATGTAGAGATTCGCATTCGGCGGGCTGAGCGTTCCGGGTGAAATTTTTCCCTCTACGAGGAAATCGAAGTAAAGGTTTTCGGCGTCGTAGCCGACGCGGGTGTCGAGGAAGTCGAGATCGTTAGGGATGATGGAAGGTTTGTCGTTGAGAGGCGGATCGTCGCCGGCCATGGTGAACATGCATCCGCGCGGGGCGAGTTCCGCGCAAGAGCTCGCGTTGCGGACGTCGTCGCAATCTCTGGAGTTTTTAATGTATCTGTCTCGGGGGTCTTCCGTCATGGGGCATGTCGCGTCTATGTAGAGGTTTCCGGACGAATTGAGCGCCTTGATCCCGAAGATGACGTTGGCGCCGGCGGGTTTCCCGGGAATCTCGCCTTCCCACACCGAGTCGTCCGAGTTTCTTTTCGACATCTCTTTCTCAGTCCATGACTTTCCGCCGTCCGTGCTGAAGTAAAGGTATGCTTCAGTCGTAACATCGCTCGATGCGTCGTTGTGGGAAATAACCGCGAGCACGCTGACGGGTTGGTCCGCCGAGGGGATGTC
>JAKLIR010000449.1 GCA_022709505.1 bacterium
ATCTCCGTGTCCTCCACCGGCGTCGTCCCTCAGGACGTCCCCATCGAGATCGCGGACGTTTACATGGCGGAGCGACTTTTCAAATATTCCGAGAAGATATTCACGACATGGACCTATACGGTGGAATCCGCGCACGACCTCGTGGAAATGGCGCTCGCCGTGACAGGGGGCGAAAAAGAACTGCGCGGGTCGCACATAATCAACTATCTCGCGGAGCCGGTAAGCCCGCTGAAATTCGCAAGGCACACCCTCGAAATAATGAAGATATACGGAGAGCTCGATCAACCGATAAACATGGGCCCGATGGTGCAGGTCGGAACGACCGGCCCCGCGACGCTCGTGGGCTCGGTCGCACTACAGATGGCGGAGAACCTCGCCGGTCTCGTCTATCTCTACTGCCTCGGCTCAAAATCCGGTGTCGCTCTCGGAGGGCCGATGCAGACAAGCGATATGCGGACGGGCAGATGCCTTTACGCGGCGCCGGAACTTTCCCTCGTGCATCTCGCGCTCGTCGCTTGCGCGCATCATCTCGGCTTCATGTCCGGCTGCACGTCCGGCCTTTGCGACTCGAACACGATGGACTTTCAATGCGGGTGGGAACGCGGCCTTTCCGGCATCCTCCTATGGGCGGCGGGGTCTGAAAGCATCGGCATGCGCGGAGAGATCGGCGGCGGAGAAGGATTCAGCCTCGAATCCCTCGCTGTCGAAAACGAGATGGGCGGCATGCTCAGAAAAATCAGCGAAGGAATTCTCGTCACCGACGAAACGCTCGCGTTGGACGTGATAGAGAAAGTCGGAATCGGAGGAAGTTACCTATTCGAGGAACACACCGCGAAGCATTCACACGACTTCTGGCAGCCTGAAATTTTCAGGAGGGATCAGTTCGACCTTTTCTGGAGCGACTACCACCACATAGAGGAAAGAGCTCACGCAAAGGTCGCGCGGGTGCTCGCTGAGGATAAGCTCGAACTCCAAATCTCAGCGGACGCTTCGGATGAGATAGACCGGATAGTTAAACGACGTGAAAATAAAATCATTAACTGAGGAGGAAGATGAATGAACCTGCTCGAGGACATCAAAAACGCGATTGACAACATGGAGCCAGAACTCACGGCCGAGCTTGTCGGCAAAGCGGAAGAAAGCGGGATCGCCCCCATGGATATCGTGGAAAAAGGGCTCATCCCCGGGATTCAAATCGTCGGGGAGAAATTCAAAAGTTTCGAATATTTTCTTCCCGAAGTCATCATGGCGGCGAAGGCGTTCAAAACCGGATTCGAAATAATACTGCCGAAACTTCTCGAAGCCGGATATGAGCCGAAGGGCAAGATATTGATCGGAACGGTCGCCGGGGACAATCACGACATCGGAAAAAACATCGTCATCGCGCTGCTTCGCGGCAACGGCTATGATGTTCACGACGCCGGCGTGGATGTCCCGCCGGACAAGTTCGTGCAGCTCGTGCGCGAAGTGAAACCCGACGTGATCGGAATGTCGGCGCTGCTGACGACGACGATGGCGCAGATGCGCGATACCATTTCCGCGATTCAGAAGGCCGGGCTGCGGGACTCCGTGAAAATAATCGTCGGAGGCTCCTGCCTCTCGTCCGAGTTCGCGCTGAAAATCGGCGCGGACGGCTACGGAGAAGATGCGCCGGAAGCGGTCGCTCTCGTTGAAAAGCTTTTGTCCGCATGAAACAGCGATTCGACATTCTCCGTTCAGCTCTTTCTTCAGAGAGCACGCAAATTGACAGTGAAAGGACGTGACGACTATGTTCACGGAATTGCTCGGCGAAGGAAAGATACTGATCTTCGACGGCGGGTTCGGAACGCAGCTCGCGCAGCGAGGCGCGAAGCCGGGTGGCGAAAGCAACATCACTTCCCCCGGAGTTGTTGAAGATGTGCACAAAGCATACATCGCCGCCGGTTCGAACGTGATAATCACGAACACATTCTGCATGAACCGATACTACATGGCGTCCAACGGCGTCAACGGAAGCGTTGAAGAGATAAATCGGGCGGGTGTCGAGATAGCCCGCCGCGCCGCCGGGGGGCGCGCCGCGGTGATGGGCGACATCGGGCCGACCGGCAAATTGCTGAAACCGATCGGCGAACTGACCGAGGATGAGATGTACGAAGCGTTCTCCGAGCAAGCGGCCGCTCTCGCGAGCGCGGGAGTGGACGGATTCATCATAGAAACGATGATAAGCCTGAAGGAAGCCGTGGTCGCGGTCCGCGCGTGCAAGGATGCCGCAAAGCTTCCGATTGCGGCGTCGATGACGTACGCGACGGCAAGAGACGGCGGGCGCACGACAATGGGAGACAAGGCGGCCGCTTGCGCCGCGGAACTCGAAAAAGCCGGCGCGGACGTGCTCGGCTCGAACTGCGGAGACCTCGACCCGCAAGAAGTTGCGATCGTGGTGGCGTCATACCGGTCCGTTTCGAATCTGCCCGTGCTCGTCGAACCGAACGCGGGCAAACCGAAACTCGACGAGAATGACAAAGCGGTTTACGAGATGAAGCCCGGGGATTTCGCGGAAGGCGTGAAGGCGTGCATCGCGGCTGGAGCGAGGCTGCTCGGAGGCTGCTGCGGAACCACCCCGGACCACATTCGAGCGTTGGTGGAGATGGTCTCCGCGATGTAGTTTTTTTGCGTCGTTTTAATCCGCGTCACAGGCGCATCATAACGCTATGCAAATTGATGGTTAATTATTCACCGAACGTTTTGAAATCGGGAAGGACGTATTTTTCGGAGGTGAGACGATGGATGGCAAACTGCGCTTCGGAACGAAAGTTGTGTCCGGATGGAAGAAACCGAACCAGTCAACGCGGCCGATAAACCCGCCGATATACCAGAGCACAACGTATGTTTACGACGGTATGGAAGATTTCATGAAAGGCGGCGCGGAGGCGATGATGGGGAAAGGCGGGTATTACTTCTACTCGCGCACGGGGAATCCGACGAACGCGATGTTCGAAGCAAAGATAGCCGAGCTCGAATGCGCGGAGCGAGCCGTGGCGTTCGCAAGCGGGATGGCGGCGATATCAA
>JAKLIR010000045.1 GCA_022709505.1 bacterium
GCACTTCATCCTGATTTTCATTTACAGCCGCGTCAGGTTTTTCCGTCAGCGTTTCGGAATCAAGCTTTTCAACATCAATAAAGCCATCCATTCTTTCTTTTTTATATTTGGGCCTTGTCCTTACTTTTCCTTTCTCCTTTTCCTTAAGTTCGCTTCCGGCTTTGGCGTCAATTCCGCCTTCCTTGCCTTCAAGTTTTACGGATATTATCTTGGAAACGCCGGCGCTTTCCATTGAAACGCCGTATATCGTGCGGGCTATTTCCATCGTTATTTTGTTATGCGATATTATAAGGAACTGGGTTATATCGGAAAAACTTCTTATAAGGTTCGTAAACCTTGCAATGTTCATGTCGTCAAGCGCCGCGTCAACCTCGTCCATAATGCAGAAAGGGCTTGTCCTGGTTAAAAACAGCGCGAACAGAAGCGAAACAGCGGTAATGGCTTTTTCTCCGCCGGACAGCAGCGTGATCCTCCGCATTCTTTTGCCGGGAATCTGCACCGAGATATCCACTCCCGCCTCCAGCGGGTCTTCGCCTGTCAACATGAGCTGCGCGTCTCCGCCGCCGAACATCTCCATGAACGTTTCCCTGAAACTGTCCCTTACCTTGCCGAACGTCTCCATGAACTGCTCGCGGCATTTCTCATCGTACCGCTCGACCACGCTCAGAAGAGTGTCTCTCGTGTCCTCGAGGTCAACCACCTGCGACAGCAGCGTGTCGTACCTGTCGCTCTTCTCCTCGTACTCGCCGATGGCGAGCTGGTTCACCGGAAGAAGGGACTCCATCTCTTTTTTCAGCGAAAGATACCTGCCCTTGCCGGCGGGCTCCTCCGTCTTTGCTCTATCTATCGCTTCCTGTTCGGTTATGTCGGGGAATTCTTCGGAGAACTGCCTTCGGATCTCCTCGATCTGGGCTTCGGTTCTCGCTCTCTTCATTTCGCTTTCGATCAACTGCTCGCCGAGCGCTTTCGTTTCCCCGAGCAAATTACTGATATCGCTCTTGGTTCCGGCCTCTCCGGCCAGCAAGGCCGAATGTTCTTTTTTGCTTTTTTCCAAATCCTTTATCAGAGTTTCTTTCTTCTTCCGCCATTCTTCGAGTTCCGCTTCCGCGGTCTTCAACTCCGCGGCGGTTTTTTCCTTTTGTCCCGCATTCCGCTCGGCCGCCTCATTAAGACTCTCTATGTTTTTCGCGGCCCTCTCGATCTCGGCTTCTCGGTATCCGGCGGCTTCTTTGAGGTTTTCGATTTCGCGGGCGAGTTCCCCCGCCTCGACTCTCAGATTCATTCGGGAAACATCTCTTCCGCGCCGCTCTTCCAATATTGCATCGAGTCGAGCCCGCTTAGCCGAAAGCTCGTTTTCCACCCTTTTTCTTTCCGACTCCGCGCGTTCCCTTTTCCGCGCCCATTCTTCCGATTGCTTCTCGGCTTCGGCCTTCGCGGATTCCAATTTGTCGCGCGCCGATGCGACGCTCGTCATCTCGCCTTCGAAAAAAGCCATTCGTTCCTCGTCCGCCTTCGCCTTCTCACGGTCATAGGTCAACTTGTTGCCGAGCCCGGCTATCTCGCTCGTCGTCTTTTCGATCAGAGCCTTTTTCTCAGCGTACCTTTTTTCTATCTTCTTGAGTTCGCTTTCAACTTCGGAAAGTTCAGAGCTCTTCGACGAGAGTTCTTTCCTGAGTGAGTCTATCCTCAGCCTCATCGCTTCAGGAGTCGGAAGGGATTCTCCCGTATAAATAACTCCTCCGATGCAACAAGCCGCCCCATCCTTCGAAACAGCGCCCGCGCCGGAAGGCAGTTTCTTCAACAGGGAAGCAATGTCCGCGGGTGTCTCCACCACGACAAACCTTTCAAAGACCGACGACACCGCTTCGTCCGCCGGCGTTTTGACCTTTTCCGAAAGAACGCATAAAACACCTTTCAACTTCTTCATCCGGGACAAATCGGGCGCATCCGCACCGGCGCCGGATACGAGATACAGTCCCGTGGAATCCTGCGCGGACTCGAGAATCCCCTTTATATCGGAATCTCCTATGATCCATGCGTTCATGAGTTGATCCAGCGCGCGGCGGGCCGCCGGTTCATACTCGGGCGCCGCCTCCATCACGTCGCACAACCGCCTGCCCGAGCCGCCCTTCCCGGACACGGGGTTCAAGCCGATCAGTTTTTCGACGACATCCGCCCTTTCCTTCAAAACCGCCGCCTGCGAGGAAAGCTTTTTCGCCGAAGATTCCGCCTTCCCCATGCTCTTGGATATTTCTGTGATCTCTTTCTCAAACAAAAGAACGGCTTCTTTTCTTTCCTTGATTTTTTGTTCGGCTTGTGAGAACGTCTGCTCCGCTTTCTTTTTCTCGGCCTTGAGCTTTTCGAGCCTCGCCGAAAGAGCGTCGGTGCCGCGCTTGTTGTCCGCAAGCCGGGTGGAGATATCCTTGAGACGATCCTTCGTGACGGCGAGCTCGCGCTCGGCGTTTTTCTCGATGGAAAAAAGTTTGGCGTATTCCGCGTTCAGAGCATCCCGGCTCGATGCGAGTTCCGTTTCGAGCTCAGGGGAATAAGAAATGGTTTCCTTGCTTATTTCCGACAACTCCTTCTTGGCTTGCTCGAGTCTTTCCGCCTTCTGAACACTTTTTTCCTTGATGGATTTGATTTCGCCTGAAACGGATTCGGAGTGTTTCCTCGCGCTTGTTATTTCTTCCCTATTTCGCGCTACTCTCGCATCGAGCTCTTCGATCGCCCTTTTCAACAGCCGCGCGGATTCCTCGAATTTTCCGAGTCCCGATCCGGCCACGGCGAGTTCTCCGAGAAGGGAGTCCATCGCTCCTCGCGCGGCGCTGATCCGCACCGCCGTCTCCGACAGCAAAACGTTCAGCCGGGCTTCCTTTTCATTGAGAGCCGAGCGTTTTTCCCTTATCGTTTTTTCCTCGACGGCCTGCTGTTCGAGGCGCGCGCCGAGTCTGGTTATCTCCCCGGCGTAAAAGCCCAATTTCAACCTTCCGAGTTCCTCCGCGATCTCCTCGTATCTCTTGGCCTTCTCGGATTGATCCCTCAGAGGAAGCAGCGCCTCTCCGAGTTCGGTCAGTATGTCTTTCAATCTGACTACGTTCTGTTCTGTCTCTTTGATTTTCTGTAGAGTCTTGGCTTTTTCTATTTTGTATTTATTGATCGCGGCCGCTTCGTCGAAAATCTCGCGCCGCTTTTCCGGGGAGAGATTAATTATGTATTCGACGTCGCCCTGACTGATGATGGAATAGTTGGTGGTGCCGATGCCGGTGTCCATGAGGAGGTTTTGAATGTCTCGCAGCCGGCACGCCTCACCATTGATGCAGAATTCGGATTCGCCCGATTTGAAGTAGCGGCGAAGTATGGAAACCTCGCTGTGCGGAAGCGGGAAATAACCGTCCTCGTTGTCGAAGACCACGGTGACTTCGGCAAATCCGAGCGGGCGCAGGCCGGAACTGCCGTGGAAGACGACTTCCTCCATCTTTCTGCCCCGGATCGAGCGCACGTTCTGTTCGCCTACCACCCACACGATCGCATCGATCAGATTGCTCTTTCCGCTGCCGTTCGGGCCGACGATCGCCGTGAAACCGCCCTTGAAATCGAACACCGTGCGGCGGGCGAATGTCTTGAAACCGTACATGGAAAGAGATTTCAGATACATTGATTATCGTTTCCGTGAAAAAACTTCAGCCTTATATTAATTTAACCCGGATTCGTCAATTGTACGTCGAATCCGGTGCAATGTTCATAGCGGCGAACTGCTTCGTTGTCGTCGCATTTTTTCGTTCACGTACATCCCGGTACGCTTACTTCAAAAATGCTCCTTCTGCCTTGCATTTCATCCGCTCTGAATCATTGCTCCCGAATCCAATCGGTGGATTCGGGTTTAATATTCGATTTTAACCCACATTTTTCACCAATGTGGGTTGAAATCGAAAAAAAGAGACGAGATACAATGTCGAATTCTCCTGAGGAGAATGTTTCTCGACGGGCCGTGCTCTGCCGAGGCCCAAGGCGAGCGAGAGAGCATACTGCTTCATCCCGGATTCGTCGATAGCCCGCCGAATCCGCGACAATGTTCATAGCGGCGAACTGCTTCGTTGTCGTCGCATTTTTTCGTTCACGTACATCCCGGTACGCTCGCTTCAAAAATGTTCCTTCCGCCTTGCTTTTCACCCGCTCTGAATCATTGCTCCCCAATCCAAGCGACGGATTCGGGTTCGTATGTGACCGAGTTCGAGTCGATGATGCAACACAGTAGATCGCTCTTTTTCCGATTTCCCGGATTTTTCCGGTGGTTAATCCAACTTGAGCGCTTCAAGCGCTTGGTGAGCGGCGGCGATCTCGGCCTCTTTCTTGCTGTACCCTTCGCCCGATCCGTATTTTACACCATCGATATAGACATCGATAGCAAAAAGCTTGTGATGCTCCGGACCGCTCTGTGACACGAGTTTATACCGGGGAAGGCATTTGAAATGTTTTTGAACGAGTTCTTGAAGAGACGTTTTGAAATCGCGGTCCGGCGCGCTCCTTGCATCGAGCAGTTCTTCTCCGAGGAATCCGATCGTCAGCGCCGCGGCGCGTTCGAAACCCTGATCGAGAAAGACCGCGCCGAGCAGGGATTCGAGGCAATCCACAAGAAAAGAAGCGTGCCCCCTGCCCGCTGATTCCTCCACCCCTTTGCCGACCCGTATGTAGTTCTCGAGGTTGAGTCTTCTCGCGACGTTTAGAAGGGTCTGCTTGCTGACAAGGTTCCCCTTCGCCTTGCTCAATAGGCCTTGATTGTCATCCGGATATTCGGTGAAAAGGTAGGCGCAGACCGCGAGAGACAGAACAGCGTCCCCGAGGAATTCGAGTCTTTCATAGCTCCTCGCGAGCCGTTCCTGTTCCGGGATCGCGAAATCGCCCCAGAACGAGGGATGCGTCAGAGCGGCGCGCAGAAGCGACGGGGTGTTGAATTTTACCCCGATCGAATTCTGCAGCTCATCCAACGGCCCCGGAAAACCCTCTTCATCCCGTATTTCGAGATAGGAGGTTTTCAAAGGCTCACCCCAGTTTCTTCTCCAGATACTGAAGCGCGTCTGCTATTGTGGTTATCATTACGGCGTCTTCGTCGGGAACTTCGATTCCGAATTCGTCTTCAACTGCGAGAATGAGGTCGAATATTTCAACGGAACTTGCGCCGAGATCGTCGCGGAAGGATGCTTCCGGAACCATTTTCTCCTCGGCGACATCGAGCTGCGCCTTGATGACTTTCTTCAGTCTTTCAAAATATTCAGACATAATCCCCCCGTCTCCGTTCAGCCTTCAACTTTCGTGGCGATGACTGTCTTCCCCTTGTAGTACCCGCAATTCGTGCAAGCTCTATGAACCATTTTCATCTGGTGGCACTGTGGACATTCCACCAATGTCGGGGCTTTCAAAGAACCTTTCCATTGGGCCTTCTGGCTCCGCGTGCTGGATCTCGATTTTTTATATTTAGGCAGACCCATTTTCTTTCACCTCCTGCGCAAGTCGCTGGTGAAGAACTTTCTTTCCTTCCCGCAACGTACCCATCATTTTTTGCAATGTTTGTTCCAAATTGTCAAGCGTTTCGGCGGCATAAAGGTCGGCGCCGCGCCGGACACTCTCCGCGTAACCGTCCACCGCGCCCCCCGATTTCGCCACTTCGGACGCCCCCGCGGACTTTTGTATTACTTGGCTTAAAACCTGAATATTTTTGTCTTTGCCCTCGGTTTTTTCAGCGTCGATTTCAGCCGGCTTTTCGGCGCTTGTAGCACCGGATTTCCGGATCGCGTCGAATTCGAACCAAAGCGAGCGAAGTTCGCTTAAAACGGAAAATATCTTTTTTTCGTCAACAACTATTTTCCCGATCAATGAAAGAAAAAAACCGCTGTCCAAATGCGACTCGAGCGTGTCCAGAAGCCGCTGAAAACGGTCTATCCCTTCTGATTCAGAGCCGACGACCCTCCGGTCGGCATGCTCTTCATGATTCATTATTCCCCCCCACTGCCGATCTTTTTCATCAGCGCCTCGTTCACAATCGGAGACACAAGAGCGCTTATGTCCCCGCCGAATGATGCAATTTCTTTTATGATTGATGAGCTCAGATATGAGTAGTCCGTACAAGTTACCATAAATACGGTCTCTATATCTTTTTTAAGCTTCTTGTTTATCAAAGCCATCTGAAATTCCATCTCGAAATCGGTGAGCGCCCGAAGACCCCGGATAATCACTTTCACGTTTCTGGACGCCACGTATTCCACGAGAAGCGTATTGAAACTTTCCACTGTGACATTCGGAATGTCTTTCGTGAGTTCCTTCACGAAAGCGAGCCTTTCCTCGATCGTGAACAAAGCTTTTTTGCTCGGATTGTTCGAGATCGCGACAATGACTTCGTCGCAAATCGTCGAAGCTCTCCTGATAATGTCCATGTGTCCGTTCGTGATCGGATCGAAGCTTCCCGGGTAGATTGCTTGCGGCATGGATGCGTTATCCTTTCCGAATGTATTGCCAGATCGTGATCCACGTCTGGCCGTATCGCCTCACATCTTTCCTCTCGAACGAGCCGACTTCGGCCGCTTCCGGCGCGGCGCCGTGTTCGCCGATGACAACCGCGTCGAGCGTCAGCATATTGCCCCTTCCGAGAAGGGTTATCGTCTTTTCAAAAAGCCCCGAATTGTACGGCGGGTCTATGTAAACCACGTCGAACCTTTCGGGCTGAGGCGGCAGATGCAGATACCTTTGAACGTCCGCCCGAACGACTTCCGCCCGGTCGTTGAGACCGAGCGTATCGATGTTTTTCCTAATGATCCGTATCGCGTCGGGCTGATGATCCACGAACACCGCCCTCCGCGCTCCGCGGCTCAGTGCTTCGATCCCCATCCCGCCGGATCCTGCGTACAAATCAAGAAAGGAAAGCCCGTCAACATCTCCGAGCAGATTGAAAACGTTCTCCCGGACTCTGTCATACGTCGCCCGGATGGACATGTTCCTCGGCCCCGGCCCGTACAGCCTCGCCTTTTTAAATGCTCCGCCGATGACTCTCAAGGTTCATACCCCGAAACTGAAATGAATGATATATATTTCAAACGGTAATTTCAACAAATCGCAAAACCGTTATGCCTCAAGCATCAGCCTTACGGCGGACGCCCACGGCTCTCAAAGCGCCCTTCCAGCCTTGTAGCCGGCATGGATGGCGTCGAATGCAAGCGCTATCTTGCCCGCATCTCCGACCACTTTCACTTCCGCACCCGAGCCTTCGAGCTCGTCTTTGAGCGGGCAGAAAGGCTTCGCTCCGGCCGCGATCACCACAGTGTCCGCCGGAATGGTCTCCACTCCCGCGCCCTTCTTTTCGACAACCACGCCTTCGCCGTTTATCTCGAGCACCTTGGTGTTGATGAGAACTTTAACGCCGAATCGCGAGATGTCGTGCATCATTGTCCAGCGGGTCGATTTACCTATGTCGCGGCCCACCTTCGAGATCATCTCCACGAGCGTCACGTCCTTTATGCCGTGGGTGGCGAGATAAAGCAACTCTTCCGGGGATTCCGCGCCGTGGACGAGCAGGAACTTGAGCGTGTCGCCTGAAATCGTTCCGATCTCCGCGAGAGCAAGCGCGGTCTCGACTCCAACCGCGCCGCCGCCGACCACTACTACTCTTCGCCCCGTTTCGGGCTTGTTCTCAAGGTAGTCCCACGCTTGAATCACGTTCCCGCCGTCGATCCCCTTGATCGGAGGCGTGAGGGGCAGCGCGCCGGTGGCGAGTATTATCGCATCGAACCCGCCCGACTTCAGCTCCGCGGCCGTCACTTCATGTCCGGTGTTTATCTTCACGCCCTGCATTCTTATTCTTGTTTCGAGGTCGTCCGCGAGCAATCCGAACTCGCCCCTGCCGGGAGGCATGGAGGCGAGAATTATCTGTCCGCCGAGAAAATCCTTCTTTTCATACAACGTCACATCGTGGCCGCGTTCAGCAGCCGCGCTCGCCGCGGACATCCCGGCCACGCCGCCGCCAACCACGGCGACTTTTTTCTTCTTTTCCGCTTTCTCGACAACACCGGTGTCGAGCTCGTGCCCGGCTTTCGGATTACATAGACACTCCACGGGCTTCAGAAGGAAAACGTGGTCGAAACATCCCTGCCCGCATCCGACGCAGTGGAGAATTTCATCCTCGCGGCCCTCGGCCGCTTTTTGAGGCAGATACGGATCGGCGATGAGCGCACGACCCATGCCCGCCATGTCGCAGAAACCGTCTTCTATAAGTTCGCGAGCCGTATCCACATCGTTTATCCTGTGGCTGGCGATCACGGGCACGCTCAGAACTTCCTTCATCCTCCGGGCGAGATACGCGTAATTCGCGCGCGGCACGCCCATCGTTATCTGCGGCACCTGCGCTTCATGCCATCCGACATTGATGCAGAACGCATCCGCGCCGGCATCCTGAAGCGCCTTCGCGAAACGCCTCAACGCCTCGCTTCTCATCCCGTTCACCATCATATCGTTGCCGTTCATACGGACGATTATCGGATAGTCCGGCCCGACGATCTTCCGGGTCGCCTTGATCACCTCGACCCCGAACCGCATCCTCTTTTCTTCCGATCCGCCCCACTCGTCTTCACGATGGTTTGTGAGCGGCGAAAGAAACTGGCTTATCAGATAGCCGGTCCCGGCGAGCATTTCGACCATGTCGAATCCGGCTTCCTTGCAGCGACGCGCGGTCTGGGCGTACTTGTTGATGACTTCCGGGATTTCCTCGGCCGTCAGTTCCCTCGGCGTTTCGCCGGTGAGCTTTGACGCGATCGGAGATGGGGCGACCGGCGTCTTCCCGCCGAGGAACATGCCGAATGCGTATCGGCCCTGATGGTTGATCTGCGCCACCGAGCGGGACCCATGCCGGTTGATGGCGTCCGCGAGCTTTTTCATTCCGGGGATGTACTTATCGTCGTGGCCGCCTATGTTGGTCGGCATTCCACCTATGGGATCGACCGTGCAGAAGCCGACCACGATCGCTCCGGCGCCGCCCTTCGCGCGCTCCTCGTAGAAAGCGCAGATACGGTCGGAAACTTCGAAGTCCTGACACATGTTCAGATGCATCGCCGTGAGGTAAATCCGATTCTTTACTTCTGTTTTGTTGATCTTGATCGGGGTGAAAAGTTGGTCCATGGCAGTTGTTCTCCATACGCATGATATTGGGGCTGCGCGTTATTTTATCGCAAATCAGCCGGGCAGGCTATACATTTGTTTCAACAATATTTCCTTAGTGATTTTATATTGAATTAGTGTTTAAGAAAGTAATTATCCTTCTTTAATATGGTCTAAAATGTCTGATTGTTGAAAATAACGATGGTAAAATATATACTTCCTGATTGCACTATTAGTATTAATGAAAGGGGCGCATGCGATATGGACCTTATGATTGATGTGAAAAAAGAAAAGGGCTATACGCTTATATCGGTCAACGGAGAAATTGATCTTTACAACGCGAAGGAGCTCAAGGACAGGGTCGGATACGTGTGCGACGACTCTCCCGACGGTGGAGACCTCATAATAGATTTCAAAGATGTCGATTATATAGACAGTACGGGGCTTGGAATAATGATAGGGATCAAGAGAAGGATAGCCGAGAGCAACGGAGGTCTCGTTCTCGTGTTGCATTCCGACCGGATAAATAAACTGTTCGACATCACGGGCCTCAAAAACATATTCACGATAACGAGAAGCGTCGATGATGCGGTCGCGGCGTTGAAAAAAGGATAAGGAGGGCGTGATGAGCAGATCGACGAAGAATTCGCTTGTCGAAGTCAGGATCCCGAAAAAACCGGAATTCCTGCGCGTGGTCAGATTGCTCGTATCAGGATACGCCTCCCGCTGGCCGATATCAATCGACGAAGTGGAAAACATCAAAGTGGCGGTTTCGGAAGCATGCAACACCGCCATTCAGGATTCATGCGAAGAGGAATGCGAAGAGCAGATCGCCATAAAATGCTGGCACGAGGGGAACCAACTCGTATTCGAGATAAAAGACAAGTCTCACAAAGGAAAATCGCAGGACGATATTGGAGAACTGCACGAAGAGCGCGGGCTCGGGATGCTGTTGATTAAGACCCTGATGGACGAAGTGGACTCGAAATTCGGTCCGAACAAAGGGGCTAAAATCACCATGAAAAAAAATCTCCGGTCAGCCTGAGGCGTCAAAGTTTTGAGCAAACATTCATCGAAAACAGGGTTGTCGCGCGCCGAAATATCCGACTTGTTCAAGGAATTCAGCGTCTCACGCGATCCCGCTCTGCGGGATCGGCTGATCGACGCCCACATGAACATGCCGCACTTTTTCGCTCACAGATTCGGCGGCAAGCTCGACCAAAAAGACGACCTCCTTCAGGTGGCGACGCTCGGCCTGATAAACGCCGTGGATCGTTATGATCCGGAACGCGGCGTCGAGTTCACAACTTTCGCAACAGTAACGATACTCGGAGAAGTCAAACGGTACTTCAGGGACAAAACGTGGTCGGTCAAAGTTCCGCGCAGGATGAAAGACCTGAACGTCGTAATTAACCAGACGATAGAGAAGTTGTCACACGAACTCGACCACCCGCCGACATACGAGGAACTGGCGAAAGAGATCGGCTGTTCGGTGGAAGAGATACTCGAAACACGAGAAGCGGGAATGTCCTACCGGGTAGTTTCGCTCGATAAAGAGATAGACGGAGAAGGTAGCGACGGCACGTCCACTCTCCTCGACATGATCGGCAGCATAGACCGCAAGATCGACCTTCTGAGCGACAGGCTCTCATTGCAGAGCGGACTTAAAAAATTGAAGGCGGACGAAAAAGCGGTCATTTACTATAGATATTTCGAGAATCTTTCGCAGGCCCAGATATCGAAGATATTGGACGTATCTCAAATGCAAGTTTCCCGGCTACAAACCACCGCGCTCTCGAAATTGAAAGGGATACTCGACCTCTGACGAATGGTCGCAGCGGGTTCATATCGACGCCGCCGACTGTGATTCGCCGCCTGCCGCCGAGACTGAAACTCCATTTTACGGCGACTTGAACAAACCGCGAAAACGGCAACACGCTACCGCACGAAAGGATGAATTAAAAAATGCTTTCCTCGGAAATTAGAGAGAAATTTCTCTCCTTCTTCGAATCAAAAAACAGTCTTAGGCATCCGAGCTCGTCTCTGATACCGGACGATCCCACGCTGCTGACTACTTCCGCCGGCATGGTTCAGTTCAAACCTTATTTCCTCGGCCTGAAAAAACCGCCGCACACGAGGCTCACCACATCACAGAAATGCCTCCGCGCGAAAGACCTCGAAGAGGTCGGACGCACCCCGAGGCACCACACGTTTTTCGAGATGCTCGGCAATTTCTCGTTCGGCGACTATTTCAAGCGCGAGGCGATTACTTGGGCATGGGAACTGCTCACGGAACATTTTAAGTTGCCCGTCGAGAAGTTGAAGATTTCAGTCTATAAGGACGACGACGAAGCCGCCGGGATATGGCTCGAAGAGATCGGAGTGGCGAAGGAGAGATTCTTTCGTTTCGGAGAGGAATATAATTACTGGCCGGCGAGCGCGCCGTCGCAAGGGCCGAACGGGCCTTGCGGGCCTTGTTCGGAAATATTCTACGATTTCGGGCCGGAACGAGGCTGCGGCAGACCGGACTGCGATCCCTCCTGCGACTGCGAGCGGCACATTGAAATTTGGAACCTCGTTTTCATGCAATACGAACGGCACGACGGCGGAAAACTCACTCCCCTTCCGAGAAAAAACATCGACACCGGCTGCGGCCTCGAAAGAATGGCGTCAGTGCTTCAGGGCGCGAGAACGAATTTCGAAACCGACCTGTTCACCCCGATCATAAAAAAGATAGAAAGCATCTCCGGCGGCGTTTATCTCGAAAACCCGGTGCCGTACAGAGTAATCGCGGACCACGTCCGAGGCTCCGGCTTCCTGATCACGGACGGTGTTTTTCCCTCGAACGAAGGACGCGGCTACCTGCTCAGGAAACTGATCCGCCGGGCGGCGACCTACGGCCGGGAGATCGGGATCGAGCGGCAGTTCCTTACGGAACTCATACCCACAGTCGGCGAAATTCTCGGTCCGGTCTATCCTGAATATTCGGAGAAGATAGAATTCATCCGCTCGATCATTAAAAAGGAAGAGGAACAGTACGCGGAGGCGACCCAGCAAGGCCGGATGTACGTCCTGAACAGGAAAAACGAACTCGCTCCCGCGCCCGGATCGAAAGAGAACCTCGCGAACGGCGCGGTGGTTTTCACAGCGTACGACACATACGGCCTACCACTCGAAGAAGCGGAAAAAGTCGTCCGCGAACTCGGCTTCGCGGGCATAGACATGGAGCAGTTCGAGCAAGCGATGGAAGACCAGAAGGAACGCTCGCGCAAGGGGAGCAAGATGGACGGCTCGGTGTTCACGGAGGACGCCGAGAAAGTATATCGGGACGCCGTGGAGGGAAAGAACGCGGGCTTGTTCGACGGATATGAAAAAATCGAGGGCGAGGAGCGCGTGTTCGCGATAATCCGCGACGGCGCAGTCGTCGATTCGGCGACCGCGGGTGAAAAGATCGACCTGATTTTCGACCGGACGCCTTTTTACGGGGAGATGGGCGGACAGGTCGGGGACAAGGGCGCCGCTTCCTCCAAGAACGGGAAGATAAATATTTTTGAGACTATCGTCGCGGACGGGAAGATAGTCGTTCATAAAGCGGAAGTGACCGAAGGAACGGTCAAGAACGGAGACACTTTCGACATGCGGGTCGAGAGGTCGCGAAGGATCGCGATAATGAGGCATCACACCGCCACGCATCTCCTGCACGCCGCCCTGCGTCAGGTGCTCGGGGATCACGTGCATCAGGCAGGGTCATACGTCGGACCGGAAAAACTCCGCTTCGACTTCACACACCATTCCTCGATCCCTCAGGAGAAACTCACGGAGATCGAAGACTTGGTCAACTCAAAAGTCATGGCCGGTCTGGCTGTCGATTCCACGGTGAAGGATTTCGAGGCCGCGAAAAAGGAAGGTGCGATGGCGCTGTTCGGGGAAAAGTACGGCGACAAAGTCAGGATGATCGACATAGAGGGGTTCAGCAAAGAACTCTGCGGTGGAACTCATTTGAGGAACACGGCGGAGATCGGGCTTGTCAAAATAACGGATGAGCGCGCGATAGGAAGTTCGATGAGAAGGATCGAAGCTGTAGCGGGCGGAGCGGCGCTGGAATATGTAAACGAAAGACTCGGCGCATTGAAGTCCGCGGCGGCGCTGCTGAAAGTGAAAGACACGATGCTTCCGGCTTCGGTTCAATCCCTTTTGGACGAAAGGGACCGCCTGAAGAAAGAGGCGCGGAAGACGGGAAAA
>JAKLIR010000450.1 GCA_022709505.1 bacterium
TTCGAATATCTCGAGCTTAGGATTAACCTGTTTGAGATAGCCTCTGAGTTTAGCCATGTCTGTTTCGAGGATGGGAGCGAGATCGGTCTTGCTGATGACCGCCCAGTTGCAGACTTGGAACATCAACGGATATTTCAATGGTTTGTCTTCGCCTTCCGTTACGCTGAGAACGACTGTTTTATGATCTTCCCCAAGCTCGAATTCGGCCGGACAGACGAGGTTCCCTACGTTTTCAATGAAAAGAATATCGATTTTTTTCGTATCGATGTCCTTCAAAGCCGAATTTATCATTGTCGCCTCGAGATGACAGTCGCCGCCTATATCGGAAGTATTAATTTGAACTATAGGAACATCATGCCGTTTCAATCTTTCCGCATCGAGTGTTGTTGTGATGTCTCCCTCGATAACTGCGATGCCGTAATCCTTCTTAAGTGCTCCTATAGTTTTATCAAGAAGGAATGTTTTTCCCGATCCGGGCGAACTCATGAGGTTGATTACAGTGATTCCTTCCGAATCGAAAACAGACTTATTCTCGACCGCCACCTTGTCGTTCGCCGCGAGCACTTTTTTCAAAACTTTGATTTCCATAATTCCTCCTATGACTTGGATGATTATTATTACAACCTCAGCAAATACGAGGCAATTGATCTCCTGTAAGCATGTCGATGATTCTCGAACCGCCGTATGGAGTTTTCATCGAAACCTTTCCCGGATGCTCCGCTGTGATTCGGCCGATCACGCGCGAACCCGCGCCGTATTCGTTCGCTCTCATTTTTTTCAGAATTTCAGGCGCTGATTTTTCTGATGCAATCATCACCACTTTTCCTTCGTTCGCGACATATAGCGGATCGAGTCCGAGGAGTTCGCACATTCCCTGAACTCCATCCGAAACCGGGATATCGTCTTCGTATATTTCGATACCCACCTCGGCGGAAGATGAAATCTCGTTAAGAACGGTGGCGAGACCGCCCCGGGTGGGATCTCTCATGAATCGGATGTCGCCTGCGAATACATGTACGTCTCGAATAAGTCCGGAAAGCGGCGCGCAATCAGATACCACGGGAACGTTGAATTTCAAGCCTTCTCTCTCCGCCATGACGGAAATTCCGTGATCGCCGATGTCGCCGTTGATTATGATGACGTCGCCCGTTTCGATACGGTCGATGGAAGGGCGGGGCGACATGGCTATCCTGCCTATTCCGGCCGTTGTGATGAAAATACCGTCCGCCGCTCCGTTTTCCACCACTTTTGTGTCTCCAGTGACGATCTTTACGCCGGAAATCTCGGACGCTTTACGCATCGATGTCACGATTTTTTGAAGGTCTTCAACCGGAAAACCTTCTTCTATTATAAAACCGCAGGAAATAAATTCAGGGATTGCACCCGCAACCGAAAGATCGTTAACTGTTCCGCAAACGGCCAATTTCCCCACATCACCGCCCGGAAAAAATCTCGGTTTTACAACGTAGCCGTCAGTCGTGAAAGCCAAGGAGGCGCCGTTTTCGAAAAGGATCGCAGAATCCTCGAGCTTGTTCAGGTAGCTGTTGCCGAAAGACGTTATGAATATTTGTGTGATGAGGTCGTGAGCCTGTTTGCCGCCGCTTCCGTGAGAAAGTAATATCTTATCCGTCATTGAGAGATGTCTCCGTATTTGTAATATGCGGCGCAGGTCCCTTCGGAGGAAACCATGCATGCTCCGACGGGAGATTCAGGCGTGCATATTTTTTTGAAAAGCGGGCATTCATTCGGTGTTATCAAGCCGGTGAGCACTTGCGCGCATCTGCAAGCCTTGTTTTCCATCGTTTTTTCAACTTCGATCGGCCAGATTACTTCAGCGTTATATTTGGAAAAGTCTTCTCTCAAAGCGAGTCCGCTTCCCGGAATGTTCCCTATACCGCGCCAAATTGAATCCGTATCGGCGAAGACACTTTTTATGAGATTTTTCGCTTTTTCATTCCCTGTTCTCGACACGACTCGGGAATATTGCGAGGATACTTCGCCTTTTCCTTCAATGACCTGTTCGACTGTCATCAAAATACCGTGAAGAAGGTCGGTGGGTTCGAAGCCTGTTATGACACAGGGAATGTGATGATTTTCCGCAATAGGAAGATAGGCGTCGCTGCCGATGATAACACTTACGTGGCCGGGGCAGATGAAACCTTTCAATTTCAAATCCGGGTTGCCGGCGAGTGCTTCGAGAGCGGGCGGAACTATTTTGTGTGCGGAAATAACAGCGAAATTGGGAATGGATTGGATTTTCGCCGCATCGATAGCGGCGGCGACAGTCGGAGCGGTAGTTTCGAATCCGATACCGAAAAAAACAACTCTCTTATCCGGGTTGGATTTTGCTATTTCGAGGGAGTCCATCGCGGAATAGACGATACGAATATCTCCTCCATTCGCTTTAACTCGTTCAAGGCTTGTGGAAGAACCCGGGACTCGAAGCATATCCCCGAAGGTTGTGAGAATGAATTCGTTGTTTTTTGCATAAGCAATGCTTTTGTCGATAAGTTCGTTGGGAGTGACGCATACCGGGCATCCGGGGCCTGATATGATCTTGACGGCTTGGGGAAGGGCGTTTCTAATTCCGCTTCTGAATAGAGCGACGGTGTGGGTTCCACAGACTTCCATTATTGGTATTGCTCCGTCCTGAATGTTCTTTGTGATATCTTCGAGACGGTGCAAAAGACCGCGAGCAATTTCGCCGTTTCTGAACATCTTCGTGTAAAGCATTCCACTGGTGCTGTTCTTATCCATAGACATCATTCGATTTCCGCCATGTAAAATTGAAATCAAGCTTCGAAAGGATTTTCACCTTCGGAAAGCATTGCCATTTGTCTCATGAGCACGAGAGTTTCCTCCGCCTCTTCGCTGTTGAGCTTTTCAATCGCGAACCCGGCGTGGACGAGCACGTAATCCCCGACGTTTACATCATCGAGGAGTTGTATGTTGACTTCCTTTATGACACCGCCGTATTCGATGGTTCCGACGCTGTCGCTGATCTTTTCTTTTATCATCACCGGGACTGCGAGGCACATGTGT
>JAKLIR010000451.1 GCA_022709505.1 bacterium
CAACCGAACTCCTGGGTCAGACTTTCGATTCGCGAGGCGAGATTCACGTTATCGCCGATCACCGTGTATTCCATGCGCTGGATGTGGCCGATGTTGCCCGAAATGACGCTGCCGGTGTTGACGCCGACGCCGATACGGATGGGGGGAAGCCCGTCTTTTTCGGTCCATTTCTTATTCAGCGTCACCAGCTTTTCTCTCATTTTGAGAGCGGTTTGGATGGCGCGGAAAGGATCGTCCTCGTGAGAGACCGGGGAGCCGAAGATCGCCATCAGGGCGTCGCCGATATATTTGTCCAGCGTGCCCTCGAACTCAAAAACCACGTCGACCATGACATTGAAATACTCGTTCAGAATTTCCACCACAAGCTCCGCCGGGAGATGCTCGGACAGTGGGGTGAAGCCGCGGATGTCGGCGAAGAGAATGGTGACTTCGCGCGATTCGCCGCCGAGGGAGAGTTTTTCCGGTGATTTGAGCAGTTCGTCCGCCACTTGATGCGAGACGTAACGGGAGAACGTATCCTTGATGAAATTGCGCTCGCGGAGTCCTTTTATCATCGCGTTGAAAGAAGCGGCGAGCGTCTGCATCTCGCTCCCGCCGGTGTTAACATGCACGAACATGCCGAGTTCGCCCTGTCCGATCCGGCGCGCCGAGTCAGCGAGATACAGAACGGGTTTCGCGAACCTCCGTGCGACGATTATCGACACCGCGACCGTCGCTCCCATCAGGAAGAGGATTATGACGCCGAGCATGATTTGCAGCTTCGCGACCTGCTTCCTGAGCCGGTCGATGGAGTACCCTATCCGCAGGACTCCGAGCTTCTCACCCGAACTTTCGATGAGAAACGACAGGTCTATTATCTCTTCCGATTTCTTATTCTCATACTGTTGGATTATCACGGGGTTGTAAGGGTTGACAAGCTGCGCGGTTTTCGTCACTTTGTCCGCTATCGTTTTCCCTTCCTCTTTCTCGTTCGAGTCGATCAGAATCGAATTGTCCGGAGAGAGAATATAAGCGAAACGGACGTCCGGATTTGCGCGTTTCACCTCTTGCAGAATGGTGCGCGCTTCGAAAATATTGAAATTTTCCACCATTGTGCGAACCGTTCGCGCAACGGAATTGCCGAGGATGAGGAATTGCTTAGTGCGTTCGAACTCCAAGATGGGTCTCTGTTGGAAAATCAGCGCGACATAGCCCGAGACGTGCATCCGCGCATTCTTGCCGGGCATTCTTTCCGCGACTCTCGCGACGATCAACATATACTTACGGCCGCCGACCGAGAAGTTCGGCAATGTCACGGTATCTTCGTTCAAGTTTTTGATTTTTTTGATTTGCGCATAGACGGATTTTCGGATTTTACCGTCGAACGTATTGTCGAAAAGCGCTTCCCCGGTGTTCTTGAAGATGATTATGTTCGAAATCTGCTGGTCGTCCTGAATCACGTCCATGACGATTGTCTGTAGGCCGCTTTTTTCGCGGGCGGCCACCGCGTTTTTGGAGACGGTTGCGATAACCTGCGCCACGGCTTTCATCTGATTGATTTTTTCGCCGAGCAGCAGACGGTTCTCGATTTTGTGAGTGATGACAACGCCCGCGCACGATGAGATTATGATGGTGGCCACACCCATCAGAGCGAGGTTGAAGACGATGCTTCTTTTGCGTTTCACCGGTTCCATATCCGCGTTCATTTCTGCGGTTGCTGTTTCCGCCATTTTTCGAAGTCGTTTATCCAACCCGCTTTCCGGGCTTTCTGAAATCGTTTTATGAAAGGCGTGTAGAAATCGGCGTCAACACGCACGAAACGAGCGTTCGCCGCCACGAAGTAGATGCGAAAATCCTTGAAATCCTTGTCCTTGTGCGCGCCGAGAAATATTTTCACGAGCTGTTCCACGTCACTCTTGTCCACTCTCGGGTTCATGACCATGGGGCCGTTGGGGTATTCTCCCATGCAGGCTAAGGAGACGACGTCCTTGAAACGCTTGTCCGTACGGGCCGCCATGATGAAGCTCGAATCGGTCGAGACGAACGCGTCCGTCTTGTTGAATATCAGCGCGTACAGCGCGGACTCGTCGTTCTTCGGCAACGAAATGTCGGAGAAGTAATCGCGGACGCTCTTGTCGATATTTTTCCCTTTCATATATTCCTGCAGGTAAAGCCAATCCCATAGTCCGATCATTGCGACGCGCTTGTTTTTCAGAGCTGCGATGCCTTGCATTTCCGGGCTGTTTTTGCGGACGTAGATGCAGATGTTAGCGGTTTCCCTGCCATTGTACGCCAAATGAACCATGGGGACGGTTTTCACGCCTTGTTCCACGGCGCGGATGTAATCCGGGGATTCGAGCGCCGCGAAATCCGCTTCTCCGGATTTCAGTTTTTTGAGTAGATCGTCGGTTGACAGCGCCGGAGTGAATTCGATCTTCAAGCCCGTTTTCGAGAGGATGATGCCCTGCGTTTTCGCGAACAGGGCGTCGATGGACGAAGCCGTCTCTCCCCCCCACGCGATGCGCAGATATGTGAAAAAACGGTAAACCTTGCGGGGCTGCGCCGCGCCGGTGGGCTCGGCCGCTAACGCCGAAGCGCCGACACCGAAAAGAAATAGGGCAAAAAGGAAAAATGAGACGAAAAATCTCCTTAACATATCGGACCTCTCGTTTGAAAAAAATGATATACCGTAGATGCAGAATAAATCATAATTCACCTTCAGGCAAAGTCAAGGAGTAATGCTTTTTGGCAATCACACGCGTCCGAACACGGGAGTTTTCCACGCTCCTGCGGCTCAAGGGAAAACTTTTGAAAATGTTTTCCCTTGAGAATCCTTTTCAAAACTTTTCGCGCGCGCAATTCCGGCTTCGCTCGGAATTGCTTCCCATTGTTCCGGGAAAAGCTTTTCCTCATTACGGTGCTCCGCGCCGTAACGCGATGCGATGCCGCTCCCGCGGCTTATGCCCACCTCGCCCCGAAAGACCACCCCTGACGTCCTGTCCCCTCTGGGTCCCGGGTCTCAGCCCGGGATGACGAAAAGAGAGTGGCCGGGATGACGAAA
>JAKLIR010000452.1 GCA_022709505.1 bacterium
ATACGGATTCGCGGCGCACAAAGGGTACGGGACCCGCGAGCACATGGAAGCGATCCGCAGGCTCGGCCCGTGCCCGATCCACCGGCGCTCATTCAGCCCGGTGAAGGAGATGTTCGGCGAATGAAGTTCAGCCTCGACAATCTCCGGGGGAGGCTCGGAGCTTCCGGCGAGGAACTCGCGGCCCGCCGCATGAAAAAACTCGGTTTTGCGGTGGTCGATCGCAACTGGAGATGCCATGCGGGGGAGATCGACCTCGTCGCGCGTAAGGGACCGCTGCTTGTTTTCGTGGAGGTGAAAACCCGCAAGTCGGACAGGTTCGGCCCGCCCCAAAACGCTGTTACCGCGAGAAAAAAGGCGAAGATAGAACAACTCGCCGGAATTTACGTGAAAACGAAAAAGCTTGAAGATTTAAAAGTGAGGTTCGATGTGATCGCGATCCGTTGGAATGAGGGCGGCGGGAGCGACATGGAGCATATAGAGGCGGCGTTCACAACCTCGCGATAACGCAAAATCGGAATCCGGAAACAAAAATAACGATATTTAAATGATTTCTTTGCTCGACTGCGTCAAGAGAGAGCCTCTTCGAGAGTGTCGAAGAGTTGGATCCGCCTGTCGAGGTTGACGAGTTTTATCATATTGCGAACGTTTTTCGGCACATCCACGAGTACGAGCGAAAGTTTTCCCTCTTCCGATATCTTCCACAGTTTTGTGATCGCGCCGAGGCCCATGCTGTCGATGTGGCTGACGCCGGTCATGATGAGTGCGATCTTGGGGGTTTTCCGTTCGATCTGTTCGCCGACCTTGGCGTTGAAATCCTTGTACGAATTATAGTCGAGCTCACCGGTCAGCGTGAACACGGCGGATTCATTGTCTATTTTCGAGGTGATTTCCATAAACTACCTTCCTCTCTGTCTTGTGCGAATTCGATTATATCACATCTCCGCGATTTTTTGTAAATGCGCCCGTGATGAAATCCGGGAAATGCATATAATGTATGAAGCCGAACCGATCGAGGGTGGTTCGGGGAGGATATAAATACAGGCGGACCGGTGGCGGGAATGGCGAAAAAGGACAAAGCTCCTAAAATATCAGAGATGCTTGGTGGAACCGAGTTTCGATCCATCGAGCGTCAGATATCCAAATATCAAAAAGAAATGGAAGAGATGCGGGAAGCGTTGAATAAGGAAAAAGCGCCGGAAAAGAAGAAAGCTGTAAAAAAGAAGCCGCCGAAAGATAAAAGAGCTTGAGAAAACATTCGCGGGTTCGTGAGGCGCTCCGAGGGCATGTGTTGACATTTTTGTTTTTGAAGAGGTAATATAATAACAAGGACGAATATATTTATTCCACAAAGGATGGTGGACGCTATGGCTCTTGGAATAGGCGGTATAAGCACCTCCAGTCTGTTCGCCCAAAATGCATTGCGGGTCAACTCGCTGCTTCTGAGCCGAACGACATCTCAACTCTCATCGGGCAACAGACTTATCAACGCGGGGATAGACCCCAGCGGGCTTGCCATGTCCATGATGTTCCGATCTCAGATCGGCGGAACCGAGCAGGCGATTTACAACACGCAGGACGCGGTTAATCTGACGCGTACGGCGGAAAGCACGCTCAACACGCAAGGCGAAATTCTGGGGAGGATGAGAGACATATCCATCCGCTCCGCGAACGACGCCACGCTTACCGCGCAGGATAGAACAAGGCTCAACAATGAATTCCAATCACTCAACGCCGAGCTCGACAGAACTGGAGAAGCGTCGCAGTTCAACACGAAGCAGCTCACATCAGCGGTTAATCCGTACGGGACTAAGCAGGTTCAGGCCACGCCGGACAACAACACGGCGGCGAACCCGACCGTGACTATCAATTCGAGCACTTCCGCAACTCTCGGGACGGCCGGGCAGGATATTTCTTCCGTCGCAGGGGCGCAGAACGCGATCACGGCGATCGACACCGCCATGCAGAATGTGGCGAATCAGCAGGTGAATCTGGGAACGACGGAGAATCTCCTTCAGTACAGAACGAACGATCTTGAAGCCATGCGCATCAACATGTCGGCGTCCAATTCAACACTCGCGGACCTCGATTTCGCGCAGGCGATCACGGAACACACGAAAGGAACGATGCTCAGCAAGTTTGCGGTAGCCGCTATCGCTCAGTCCAACGCACAAGGGCTCGGCGTTCTCAAACTGCTCGGCGCGGGCTGAGATCTCGCTTCTTTTTTCCTAAGCGCAATCGCAACAGAACCCCTTCGGCGACGGAGGGGTTTTTTTATACCGGATTCGTACGAACCGCGCGAAAGTCGAAGCTGTTTGTTTGACGCCCGTGCGTGCGGATGGTACAATCATTTTTTAATCCGAATCCTTCATTGGGATTCGGAGGCAATGATTCAGAGCGGATGAAAAGCAAGGCGGAAGGAGCATTTTTGAAGCGAGCGTACCGGGGTGTACGTGAACGAAAAAATGCGACGACAACGAAGCAGTTCTTCGCTATGAACATTGCACCGGATTCGGCGTGCTATCGACGAATCCGGGTTTAACTTTTATTTGGGAGGATGACATGAGCGAGATAGTTGACATTCTGGGCAGGGAGATCATCGATTCGAGGGGAAATCCCACAGTTGAGGTTGAAGTGCTGCTGGCGTGCGGCGCGAGGGGAATGGCCGCAGTACCGTCGGGCGCCTCGACCGGATCGCGCGAAGCGGTGGAACTGAGGGACGGCGACAAGAAGAGGTTCCGCGGAAAAGGCGTTCTTAAAGCGGTTAAGAATGTAAACGATGCGATAGCCGACGTGGTGATCGGGATGGACGGCACGGATCAGGTGGCGCTGGATAAAGCGCTTATCGAGCTGGACGGTACGCCGACGAAGGCGAAGCTCGGCGCGAACGCGATACTCGGAGTTTCGCTCGCCGTGGCGAGAGCGGCCGCGGATATGTTCGACCTGCCGCTGTATAAGTACATCGGCGGAGTGAACGCGAAGACGCT
>JAKLIR010000453.1 GCA_022709505.1 bacterium
CGGCAGCAAGGCCGAAGCCCGTACCGTAACTTCCGCGCCGCCGCCGCCGTCCGGTTCGGCGGAGACAACTCCACCCTCGAAACTCGCAGCCCCGCGCATCTCGAGGTAAGCTTCGCGGTAAATCCCGCCGAAATTCTTTTCGTCGTATTTCCAACCAGCCGCTTCACCGGCGGTCGTGTTGTCAACAAGCACCTCGAGCAAGTTCTCGCCGCGAAGGTTTATCCAATCCGTAACATCTATGGAAAACGGCAGGAAACGGTTCGAGTAGCGGGGGGTCACCCTGCCATTGAGGGTGACGGTGAAAGCGCCCGCGATACCGTTGAAGTTCAGGGATACGCGCGGGTTTTCAGTTTTTCTCCAGTCGCGCGGCGCCCGGAAACGCAGTTTGTATTTCACCTGCCCGACATAGTTTTCGAGACCGGGCACGACGTTCCAATAGTGGGGGACGACCGCTTTACGCCAATCCGATTCCCATGGGACTTGCATCTCCCACTCGCCGTTGAGCCATCCGACTTTCCTGTAAGGATTCATCGCCGAATGACGCGGATTGTAGAAGAGCGGGGCGTCGCCGTGGATCCTGCAAGGACGCCGCACCGGAGCGGCGGGAAGCAGCATAAGGCCGGCCAGAACAGCGATCATCACAACCGAGGCGACATATTGAAGAGGTCTGTTCATTAAGTCCCAACCAAGATCATGCTTTTCGGCCCGCCTATGAAACCGCGCAGGCGGATGAGTCCGTCCGGTTCACACAAGCCGGCGTCGCGCCGAGAAAATGGAGCTACGCGCCGAATTTCAAAAGTTTAAGTGAATTGGCGAGCATAAGCGGCATCAGTGAAACAGCCGGGATGCGGCCGAGTCCGCCTTGAGAGCAGGCCCTCTCGCTGAATTCCTTCGACGCGTCCCTCCTGCAGAACTGCGAGTTCAGGAGCAGGGGAACCGGGTGCCAACTGTGAGCCTTGAGCAATGCGGGTGTCGAGTGGTCGCCCGTGACTGCGACGACGTCGGGTTTCAAAGACATGATTCCCGGAAGCAGCGAGTCGAATTCCTCTATGACAGACACCTTCTTTGCAAAATTCCCGTCTTCGCCTGAGCTATCGGTTTTCTTAACGTGCAGATAGAAAAAATCGTGGTTCGCCCAGTTCGCGGCGAGCGCATCTATCTCTTCCTTAATGGATTCGCCGCCGACCTCGATGACTTTCATGCCCACGAGGCGCGAGATGCCTTTATAGTCCGGATAGACGGCCACTGCGGCCGGCGTGAGCTTTGTGACTTCAGGCATCTGCGGAAGATGGGGCACCGCGTCGAAGCCCCTGAGCAGAAGCCCGTTTGCTGGATGCGATCCCGCGAGTCTCTTGAACGCCTCGGCGAGGAACGCGTTAGCTATGCCAGCCATTTTTTCCGAGGCGGCGGAGTTCGCGGAAATCGGGATCGGCTTCTTGCCCGTCACCTGCGGGTCGGAGTCCGTGAGGTCGCCATGGAGCCCTTCGCCCCTGAAAATGATCACACAACGGTGTTCCTTCACCGCGCGCACGTATGCGCGCACGCCGTTCACCTCGATACCGTCGAGAATCGCGCAAAGTTCAGCGTTTTTATCCGTCGGAATTCTTCCGGCGCGCCGGTCGGTGACCGCGCCCGAATCGTCAACCGTGCAATAGTTGCCGCGGGCCGCGACGTCCGAGGATTCGAGCGGAAACCCGATCCCGGCGGCCGCGAGTATGCCTCTCCCGATGTTGTATTTCACAGGGTCGTAGCCGAAAAGAGACAGATGCGCCGGCCCGCTTCCCGGCGTGAAACCCGGTGCGATCGGGTCGCTCAATCCGAGAGTCCCGCCTCTTGCAAGTTCGTCCAAGTTCGGCGTCTTCGCCATCTCAAGCTCGGTTTTTCCTCCGTCCTCAGTCTCACACCCGCCGAGCCCGTCCATCACCACAAGAACGATTTTTCCGTCGTTCTTCACCGAAAGCTTTTTCATCATATCGATGTAATCGAACATACCCCGCCCCTCAAATAAAATTTTCGCGACTGCGGATTATTCCATTTTCGCGCGCGAATTTCGCTAATGATTATATTTCATTGCCTGATATGAAACAATAACATGGGAAATCGGAAAAAGGGCGATCCACGGCTGTAGTTCCGCACCCGTCCGCCCCGAAAATATCGCCCCTGACGTCCGTGTCCCCGCATGGATTCCGGATCTCAGTCCGGAATTACGAAAAAGAGGCGCCGGGATGACTGAAGAGAAACCTTCATGTTGATAGAGAGACTGGTGACGAGTCCGGATTAAGCCGAATGCCATCGCTAATGCGAAAAAAGAAGAACGATCAAAAAGGGTAGGGTGAGGTGAAGAAGGATGACGATTGAGAAGACGATCATTTTCTCTGCGTACAGCCCCGTGATTATTTCCCTTCCGGCGGTGTCCCCGATTTTCGAGATGGAGTCCCGAAGTTCGGAGAAAGAAACGGGTTTGCCGCCGGAGTAGAACCGTCGCAGTTGTTTGTCTATCACATTCGCCAATTCGTTTCTCATTATCAGCCGGTAAAGGATTCGAAGAAAGAAATTCGTTTTGCCGCGCCGCCGGCCCGCGCTTGGGGAGATGTCGATGGCATCCGATTTTCTGAAATGATCGAGCGCCCGTTGCAACGTTGAGCGGGAGACGGCCGGATCGTCTGATTTCGCGGATGCATTTTTCAGAATATATTCAGCGATCCCCGCCAAAGCGTTCGAGACCGCGGTGTTCAACATATTCTTTTTGATAAGTATGTATTCGAGCGATTTCGATATCGCGTTCAGAACGCCGAGGTATCCCCACAGCAACACGCCGAGACAACAGAAGTAGGCTACGGCGGCAAGATTAAGCGCAAACGGATTGAGCTTTGGAAATACTGAGAGCGCGTAATTCGAGAAAAGAAGAGTCGCGGCGATGCCGGCCGCCAATCCGCCGCCGCCCGCCGCCGCCGGGT
>JAKLIR010000454.1 GCA_022709505.1 bacterium
CGTGGCTTTATATCTGTCCCGATTGCGAAAAACAGCCCGCCGAGAACAAGAGCACGGCGAAACCCAAGTCCGTAACTAAATCACAGCCGATTATGAAGCAGGATTATTCCGGAATCACATATCACATTGAATATCCGTGTTCCACGACGTTGAGAGAATTGATCGGCGTGGCAAACAGCGAACTTGCAAAAAGCGGCATTTACGTGGAAGCGGTTCCGGAAACGAAGGCAATACAGATTTTTGTGTCGAAATAACCTTATCCGGCAGCGGATTCTGGTTATTATCAAGAGGACTCAGGTAAATATCCGGGGATATTTCCAGTTTGGTTCAATCCCATTCGGCGACCATTTCACAATACTCGTCGCCCTTGCATTCACATTTCTTTTTCGTCACTCTGACGTTGCTTCCGCCCGCGAGTTCCACCATCCTCTTGCCCCAACCAAGCAGGTTTATGCAGGATTCCACATGCGGCATCCCGTATCCTTTGACCGTAAAAACCGCGCGATTCTCACCCTCGACCACGTTCACTTCGAGTTCGCCGGTGTCATGAAACATTTTCCAAAGTGACGAACACCGTGCGAGAGTTGACAGCACGTCGCCTTCCTTCAGTTTCGAGCTGTAAACGCCCTTCAGCCCCGCCTCGGCGCTCATCGCCCCGAGATGTTCGAGTATCTGCGGGTCCTTCGGCGAAAGAACCTTTTTTATCGACTGGTTGAAATCTTTATATATATCTTCGTCATACCAAGATGATGCGATCACGCTTGAAAGGCTGTCCCTGTTCTGAGGTTTCATTGCTTCGAGAACCGAATTCAATAAATCGACGCCGAATCTTTCTTTGATCACCGCCGACCTGCTCATTAGCGCAACACCTTTTACTTTTGCCATCCCTCTTCACTCCTATCTTATGGAGATTTGTTTAAATTATAGTTGAAAATAAGGAAAACAAAGACAAATCAATCAATTTTTTACGCTCTCGGATGCGAGTCGTCGTAGGTTTTTCTCAATCTTTCCTGCGTCAGGTGCGTGTATATCTGCGTCGTGGAAAGGCTGACGTGGCCGAGCAACTCCTGCACGGTTCGAATATCCGCTCCCGCGTTCAGAAGGTGGCTCGCGAAGGAATGCCTCAGCGTGTGCGGCGTTACGTTCTTTATTATCGCCGCCTGATGGATGTACTTGCTCACTATGCGCTGTATGCCCCTGACGCTCATCCTGCCGCCGGATTTATTAAGAAGCAGCGCTTTGTTCCTCTCAGTCCCTTCAAAATGCGGTCTCGCCTTCTCCATATACTCCGCCACCGCCCTCCTCGCGGGCTCTCCGACGAATACTATCCTCTCCTTCCTTCCCTTGCCCGTAACTTTCAGCTCCGCTGAATCCGGTTTGACGTCCCCTGCGTTCAAAGACACCAGTTCGCTCACCCGGACGCCGCTCGAATAGAGAAGTTCGAGCACAGCTCTGTCCCGCAAACCCGCGGCGCTCTTTGCGTCCGGCGCTTTCAAAAGAGCGCTCATCTCCTCGAGGTATAACATCTCGGGAACGCTCTTTTCCCGGCGGGGAGTGTCCATCATTTTGAAAACATTGTTCTTCACCACGCCGTTCTTTCGAAGATAATTGAAGAACGTCCTTAGAGCGCTGATCCTTCTCGCGACCGTCGCTCGCGACCTTCCGAGTTTGTTGAGTTCCGCGAGATACCGCCTGCCGATCCTGACCGTCACATCCGAAGGCGTCGCCGCGAGATTATTGTCCTCGCAGAACGTCGCGAAATCGTTCAGGTCCCTCGAATAGGCGTCCACCGTATGCTCGGAAACGTCTCTGTCGTTTTTCAAATGATCGAGAAAACCATCTATCATGCTTCTCATGCAAGACCTCAGGTCGTGATCATCTTCACAACATCGAAGATGCCGTCGATCAATTTCTTGGGCTTCAGTTCCGCGCCCCCGGAGCCGCCGACCATGTCATTTAAAAGATAGAGGTTCCAAACATCAAAAATATCGGGCCTGAACGATTCCCCAGAGGCGCCGTTCGAAGGAACGTTCCTGACGGCATCCATCGTCGTCCATCGTTCGAAGACGCTCTTCCCCCTCAGCTCGGGATAAAGCAGGTCGATACTTTCTTTCATCCTTATCTTTGAGCTTTTCAGAAGCTCTTCATTCCCGATTTCGCATTCCGGAAGCACAGTGTACCAATTAAGCAGGCAGGCCGAGCGCGGGGCAGTCGCGGGCGCGACTTTCGAAACCGCCATCCCCATGCTCACCGGATCATACGTCACGACGGGCGATCCGTCCCCGTCGAACCGCGCTGATACGGCGAGATCAAGCGACAATCCGCAAACACTCTTAACCCCTTCGAGCCTATCTTTCACGTCCGGGTTTATCAGAGAAGCGTCAACGTGTTTCATCGCCTCTTTCACGGGGAGCGCGAGAACCACACTGTCGGCCTCGATAAACTCTCCGTCGCACGCCAACCCGAGCGCTTTCGAGTCCTCGACAACCACGTTCCCCACTGAGACACCTTTCATTACATCGCCTTTTTCCGTAATGATTTTTTCGAATTCGGAAAAAATAAAATCCCAGCCGCCCAGAGGGACGACCGGCGCGCCCGTTCCCGGTGAGTTCAAAACCTTCGCCATCTCGCTCACCGGAAGCGTCTCCAACGATGGCACATCGAGAGCGGAGAAAGCAAGAGCCCCAACCGCTTCAAACACGTCGGATTCGGTGCCCGCTGTCTCAAGCAACACTTCGGCGACGGTTCTTTTTCCGCGAGAGGCATCCTTCGCGTACGTCATCACCTTGTAGCAAAACCTGACCCAAGCCGCCTTGCCGCCGAGGCCCAACGCTCCCGAACCGGCGCCCCTGATCCTTCCGCTCGGAAGCGAGACTATCCCGCTTCCGTTGAAAAGTTTCACGGGGCCGACATCGAGGAACCTCACGGGCAAC
>JAKLIR010000455.1 GCA_022709505.1 bacterium
TGTCGGTATATTCGAGTGTTTTGTCACCTGCGTTTACGTAAAGGAGCGAAGCGCCGAGGGAGCCGCTGCGGCGTGAGTTTCCGGAAGGCATGAAGATCAGGCCGGAGCCGCCGAAGGCCGCCGTGCCGTTGTAGCCGAGAGGCGCGCGCGCGGATTTATCCGCCTTGGGGAGTTCTTTTTTCCCTGAGGATTTTTCCTTTTTGGAGGATTTTTCTTCCTTCGGGGGCGGAGTGGTTCTGCGGTCGGAAGTTTTTGGATTCGTCGGCGGTTCCTCGTCCGGCGGTTTGTTGGCGGCGTCGTCACGCCGGCGCGATCTGGAGGCGGACGATTCTTCTTTCGGAGGTTCGTTATCTTCTTTCGGTTCTTCGATCATCCGCGTGCGCGGAGCGGGCTTTTCATCAATCGAACCCGGCGCCGCCGTCTTGATTCGCGTCACCGTGTCCATTTCTTTTGCTTCGCCGTCGATCAGCGTGCAGTATGAGAATAATTCCTTAAGCTTTTGAACTTTGAGCATACCGACGCGGTTCCCGGAGCGGGTGACCTCGAGTTCGTCGCCGATGTTCAGCCCCTGATTGGAGCCTGCGTAAATCATGATCGTTCCGTCGTCGAGGGCGATGTTCACTTTCGCTGTTACGTCGGCTGCCGCTCTCGTACAGAAAAACAGCATCGCGATCAATACCGGCGCGAGAATCAAAGCCGGGGATATTTTTTTCATTATGCCATCCTCCAATGTCGGGCGATTCGCCCGCGTGCCGGTTCTTTCACAACAAAAATAGTATATCCATTATTTATATAGCTACCTCGGGAATCGCGCAACCTCGCGCTCCGGGGAGATTTTACGCTCATCAAATTTCGGCCGTGAGCTTCGAGATCAGACGAGTGAGTTTCGGCTCGGCCACGGAAGCTACTTTAATGATTTCCTTTATGTCGGACGGTTTCAATTTATCGGGGATGCACATATCTGTTATGACCGAGATGCCGAAGACGCGCATTCCGGCGTGTTTCGCCACGAGCACTTCGGGCACCGTGCTCATGCCGACGGCGTCCGCGCCGATGGTGATGAACATCCGGTACTCGGCGGCTGTTTCGAGATTCGGCCCTGTCACCGCGATATAGACTCCGCGGTGCGCGCGGATTCCCTCTTTGAGCGCGATCGATTCCGCAGCGCATATCAGTTCGCGGCTGTACGGCTCGGACATATCAGGGAAGCGGGGCCCGAGAGAATCGTCGTTAGGCCCCACCAAAGGGTTGAATCCCATCATGTTGATGTGGTCGTCGATTATCATAAGGTCGCCGGCTTCAAAGTACCTGTTCAAGCCTCCCGCGGCGTTCGACACGATCAGCGTGTTCACGCCGAGAGCGTTCAGCACCCGCACCGGGAATGTGACCTGTTCCGGGGAAAAGCCTTCATAGAAATGGAATCTGCCCTGCATGGCGATCACGGGTTTGCCCGCCAGTGTCCCGAACAACAATTTCCCCTCATGAGCGAATATCGTCGGCTTGGCGAAACCCGGGATGTCCTCGTAAGCTATGACGGCCTCCGTCTTTATTTCGGAGGCGATCGCGCCGAGTCCGGTGCCGAGTATGATGCCTGTCGGAGCGCTGAAGTTCGTTTTCGCTCGTATTGCAGCCGCTGCTTTTTCGATCTTGGCTTTCAATTCGCTCATTATTTCCTCCATCTGTCGGGTTGTTCGTTAAGCACGCGTTCGATCGCGAGCGCGGCCGCCGCGCCGTCTCCCACGGCGGTGCTCACCTGTCTGTTCCGCGGGCGTCTCACGTCTCCCACGGCGTATATCCCCTTGACCGATGTCTCCATATTCTCGTCCGTGATTATGAAGCCGTTCCCGTCAGTGTCCGCGATGCCTCGCGCCCATTCGGATCGCGGCGCAACTCCCACGTAAAAAAATGCGCCCGAACACGGAACGTCCGAAATCTCCCCGGACACCGTGTTCTTTATCTTCACTCCCGTAACTTCCTTATCGCCTGTTACTTCCACGACTGTCGAGTTCAACGCGAACTCTATGTTTTGTTTCGCCTGAGCCGCTTCGACGGCGGTCTTTTTCGCCCGTAGCTTTTCGCGCCGGTGAATGATTGTTACCTTTGCGCACATTTTGCTGAGGTAAACCGCTTCCTCCACTGCTGAGTCGCCGCCGCCTATCACGACCACGGGTTGCCCCGCGAAGAAGTTCCCGTCGCACACCGCGCAGTAGGAAACGCCTCTTCCGCGCAGCTCGCTTTCACCGGGCGCTCCGAGTTCGAGCGGCGTCGCGCCCGTCGCGATCACAAAAGCGCGGCATAGCGCCGTTTCGCCGTCCGTCTGTATCTCGAACCGTCCGCTTTCGTTGGTAACACTCGTGATGTTTCCGTAAGTTACCTCCGCGCCGAAGCGTTGGGCCTGTTTCACCATCAGTTCGCCGAGTTCCGAGCCTCCTATCCCCTCTGGGAAGCCGGGGTAGTTGTCGATCCATTCGGTCATGGCCATTTGCCCCCCGGGCATACCCGAGTCCACTACAGCCGTGGCGAAACCCGCGCGGGCGCAATACAGCCCGCATGTCAAACCGGCCGGACCCGCTCCCGCGATTATGATGTCATATTCTTTTTTTTCCATGAGTTAGTCCCGTTCCGGTAGCTCTAAATCTCGCTCGCTTCATTTCGCGACAGTCTTTTCAAATATCTGTGGAGTAAGCCCCGTCTTGTCCGCCACTGTTCCCGAGACTTCCTCCGCCTGATAACGATATAGGTACTGGCCGAGGTTTATGTAATACGAACCTTTCGAGTCGGATTCCGTTTCCGCTTTTATATATCCCTGTTCCCGGAGCACGTCGCGGAGTATGTCCGCGCGTGATTTGCTGTCGGTGTAGCCGACGCGGACCGAGTACCACGCGACGGGTTTTCCATTGATGGATTTCACATCGACTTTTTC
>JAKLIR010000456.1 GCA_022709505.1 bacterium
CATCCATGTGCCGTAATCCGATCCGCGCCTGCATTTCGCCGAACGAACAAGGCTCCTCGGGCAAAGCCTCGCCGATCCCTTCCTCGATTACGTCTCCAACCCCCAGCGCGCGGGACGCCGCGAGCGCGGGATACATGCACAGCGTTGCGCCCCAAGTGCTCGTCATCGCCGCCGACACGTAGCTTTTCAGCACGCTTTTTACGACGTCGAACTTGCTCTTCGGAGACAATTTGCTTTGTATTTCCAACAACCTGCCATGGATCGCGCCGTCGTTTGTGACCACCACGCCGCCGCCCAATGTGTTCACTATTTTCGAAGTCTCGAAACTGAATATCGACGCGCGCCCGAAGTTCCCCACATGAATTCCTTTATAATACGCGCCGAGGGAATGAGCGGAATCCTCGATCAAATCCAGTCCTCGCCCGCCGCAATAGGCGCGTATCTCATCCATGGGGCCGGCGGATCCGAAATAGTTGGGCCACACAAGCGCCACGGCGTTCCCCGGCTGAGAAGCTTCGAGCTTGTCGAAATCAGGCGTCAGCTTCTTCTCCGACATCGGGACCCACAGCACTCTCAAACCGCATTGCTCCACCGTGAGGGGCATTGCCGGATAGTTCAAGGAAGGCATCAGCACAATCGAATCGCGCGGGTAGTCGAGCGCCTTCAACAAAGCGCCGAACGCCGATCGGCCGGAGGAAAAAGCCACGGCGTGTCCGGCGCCGCAGAACTCCGCCACGCGTTCTTCGAATCGTCGCACCGAACCTGTGCTTTTCGTCGAGATCGCGCTTCTCAGCAAAATCCCCGATTGCCCCTTGCAATGCCTTATCTGACTACGCGGTACTATTGGAATCATCAAGAGCGCCTTCTTGAATCGGAATTTCTCCCCGGCGTGCGCGCCGGATTCTCTTCTCCGATATTGAACCTTACGCGCGGCCGCGTTTTTCGTCAAGCAACGGGGAAAGTCGAATTTTAAGCGAGTTCGTGCGGAATTATCAGTGCGTGATGCCGGGGTCGCCGGCTCGGGCTCAAGCGCGATCCAGCGGATCATCGCTCGCTGAGAATCCCTCGTTCTCTCGTGCGCAAAATTTCAATCGGATATCGGTCGGAAGCGCTAAATAATCGACCGTTTGAAACTTAAGGCAGCCGATTGCGGAATTACGGCAATGATGATTTAATTTGGGTCTTGTAGCGGAGACCCGCCTCGAAAACTCGCCGCGGTTTTCCAAATCGATCCTCAGAAAAAGCCGCGCAAGCACACGCGCCAAGGAGCTATGAATGGCATCCAAGATGATATCCCGCAAACTAAATCCGTCGCGCTCTTCAGCGCTGGATGTTTTTCGCGGCCTGACTCTCGCCGGCATGATACTCGTCAACAACGAGGGCAACTGGGATCTGGCCTACTATCAGCTTAGGCACACCGTATGGCATGGTTTCACTCTGGCGGATCTGGTGTTTCCGTCCTTCGTGTTCATCATGGGCGTGGCGGTCGCGTTCACCGCGCGTGGCGGTGCAGCGGGGCCGTCTCGACGGGACTGGGCGCACATTCTGAAGCGCGTGGGCATCCTCTTCGCGCTCGGCCTCCTGCTCAACTTCAACCCGAGCAGGCTCTCGTTCGCCCACTACAGAATACCGGGGGTGCTGCAACGCATCGCTCTTTCATACCTGTTCTGCACTATTCTCGTGACTTACGCCGGAAAAAAGGGACAGGTCGCCGCGGCGGTCGGTCTGCTCGCGACATACTGGGCATTAATGAAGCTCGTGCCAGTGCCCGGCTTCGGCGCGGGAGACCTGTCCATGCAGGGCAACCTCGTCGCGTTCATAGATAATCACCTTATTCCGGGCCACCTGTTCGAGTCCGCGTGGGATCCGGAGGGATTGCTCAGCACGCTCCCGGCGATAGCCACCGGACTAATCGGAGTGATGGCGGGACACCGGCTTCGTGAGAATATTCCGGAAGCAGAAAAAATATCCGGACTGCTTGTCGGCGGCTGCATTCTCGTAGCGGCCGGGCTGTTCGCAAAACACTGGTTCCCCATAAACAAAAACCTCTGGAGCCCTTCGTTCGTTCTGCTTACTGGCGGCATCGCCATGAACGGTCTCGCAATGTGCATTTGGTTCGTGGATTTCAAACGGGTGACCTTCTGGACGAAGCCGTTCGTGGTGCTCGGCGTGAACTCGATCACAGCCTACGTGTTCTCGGAATTCCTGATGGGGCTCACTATGGTGACCCCGGTCGGCCATACGGCCGCGGGCGAAACGATCATGCTGAGAAATTTCGTTTTCGACAGATTGTTGACGCCGCTCGTCGGCCCGTGCAACGGCGCGCTCGTTTACGCACTCGTCTGCCTCGCCGCCACAATCGCGGTCGCCGGTTTGCTCTATAAGAGAAAAATATTCATCAAGATATGACACGCACGCCGCGCAACGCTTACCACACGGGCCGCCGCGGCGTCCGACGGTTTCCAATCCGGATTTTTCATCGGTAAAATCAGGCTAACGCGAAACCTGCTTGATATAAGGTTTGCCGGAAATAGCCAGCCATAACACGAGACTCGACAACCCGGTCGCGACGTTCATCACACCGAGGACTTTAATCAGGTCCTTCCATCCGAGCGAAATTAGGAACATCCCAACACTGCCGAAAAATATTCCCGCGCAGATCATAAGAGACGAAGCGGACCCCGTGTCTTCCTTCTGTTGTTCGAGCATCAGGTTCGCGCCGGGAGTCCTCAGGCAACTTCCGGCTATGCTCGCCGGCAGCAACGCCGCGACGAACACCCACGGGTTCACCCCGCCGACGCCGAACATGAGAAATCCGCTCGATGCGATAAGCCCGAAACAGACGCTGATTATCCGCCCGCCCGCGAATCGGCTTGAAAGCAACAG
>JAKLIR010000457.1 GCA_022709505.1 bacterium
TGAGGTACCAAGCAAGCTGGCCCCGGATCATGGTAACGGCGCGCGGCAGGCTTTCCATGGAGGCGCTGATTTCGAGGTGCCGGAGAGCGACGCCGATTCTATCTTCGTTGGAGGGCGGCGGGCCGGGGGCTTCGCCATCTATCAGTCTCGCCGAGCGCCGGATCAGCCACGGATCGCTTTTCACCGCTCGGCCGATCATGACCGCGTCGCAGCCCGTTTCGGTCATCCTCTTCAGAGCGTCTTCCGGTGTTCTGATGTCCCCGGATCCGATTAGGGGGACGGAGAGTTTTTTCTTCAGTTCCGCGACAATGTTCCAGTCCGCTTCGCCGGTGTATCTCTGCGCTCTCGTTCTCGGGTGAAGAATGATCGCGGCGGCGCCGGCCGCCTCGCACATGAGCGCGAACTCGATGCAGTTGATCTCCTCCGCGCTCCATCCCGACCGCATTTTCACGCTGACCGGGAGTTTCACCGCGTCGCGTACGCTGGTTATTATGCTTTCAGCGCGCTCCGGCGCTCGCATGAGGTTCACGCCGCTCCCGCCTTTCCACACCTTCGGCGCGGGGCAGCCCATGTTGATGTCTATGCCCACGAATAGGCCGGTGCTTTCGACCGCGAGGGCGGCGTCCGTCATCATAGCCGGATCGCTCCCGAAAATTTGGGCGACGTACTTAGGCCCCGGCGGCAGCGTGCGAACCATCGCCAGTGTTTTCCTGTTTCCGCGCGCGATGCCTTGGCTTGTCAGCAGCCCGGTGAAGATCAGGCCGCAACCGCATTCGTGCAGCACCTTGCAGAAAGCCGGTGTGTTCACACCCGCCATGGGAGCCATCATAACTCTGTTTTCGGATATGTAATCAAGCATTTCGGAGCGACCCCGCCGAGCCGGCGGCTCATGCGGCGGTTTTTGTAATCACTACGCCCGTGATTATTTTCATGAAACCGAGGATCGGTCTCGCGAGCAATGAACCGCTCAGGAAGGATTTATCGATAGAGCCCGCAATCCCGTTTACGAGCATAACGAACAGCCCCACGACGAACAGCCCCTTCAAGGCGCCCACGGCGAATCCGCCGAGCCTGTCCACCGCGCCGAGCTGCGCCTTCTTCAAGATTTTGGACAGGAAGAACGATATCACTTCGGCAGCCACGTTGATCGCGAGATAGATCGAGACGTAGCCGAGCGCGTTCGCGAAAAGGTCTTGCTTTATCCAGCCTTTGAAAAACGCGGCCGCCTGTGTGTGGAACAGCCGCGCTGCGATCAGCCCTACCACGATCCCGCCGAGCGAAAAAGCCTCCTTGACGAATCCCCGCAGCATCGATCTGACTCCCGGCGCGGCGATTATTATCAGTGCAATTATGTCGAATGTGCTCATGTTCCGTTCTCTCCCATTTTTAACATTTCAATCCATGCGCCGCCGGAGCGCGACGTCACGCGTTGTCCGGCTTCACGAACCTGTCTTCCGCGATCCTTCGCGCGGTGTCTATCACCTGTTGCAGCGGCAAGCCCGAGGCGCGCGCGGCGCGGGCGCAGTCTTCATATTCCGGATTGGCGCGGAGCGCCCGGCCGTCCCGGAGCGCGAGTTTCACCCTAATCGGCCCGAAAACGGTGTCGACGATTTCCATCCGGCGGTCGAGGCATATTCTCGGTGTCGGCGAAATCCTGACGCCGAGCGTGGAGGTCTCCCTTATCACGAGGTCCGCCGCGCGGTCCATCAGTTCGGAATTGCATAAAATATTGATAACTACTCCCGGCCTGTTTTTCTTCATGAACACGGGTTCGAACCATGCGTCCATCGCGCCGAGTTCGAGCGCTCTTTCGAGGAGGTAGCCGAGCGCGCGCGGCTCCGTGTCGTCCACGTTGGTCGATACGGTGTAGAGGATGTCCGTTTTTCCCGCTACGCCCGCGCCCACCGGGGCGGCGCTTTCGCCGAGCAGCACCCTGAGGACGTTCGGATGCTCTTTATCCGAGCCTCCCGCGCCGAAGCCGGACGCGCGCAGCGCCATCAGAGGGATGTCCCCGAAATTCGAGGTCAGTTCGGTAAGGAGCAGGGCGCCCGTGGGGGTGGTGAGTTCGCCCTCGAAGCGGCTGTAAACGGGCGCGCCTTCGAGCAGGGCGGCGGTGGCCGGCGCGGGGACCGGAAGCACTCCGTGGGCGGTGTTCACCGTGCCTGAGCCCACGTTCACCGCCGACGCCGCGAACGCTTCCACGCCGAGCATTTTTATTCCGACGAAAGCGCCCACGATATCGATTATCGTGTCGAGGCCGCTCAGTTCGTGGAAATGCACGTCCTGAACTTTTTTTCCGTGTATGCGCGCTTCGCAGAGGGCGAGTCTGCGGAACGCGGCGGAGGCGCGGTCCTTCGTGTCTTCGTCGATGCCGCTCTCCGCGATGATTTTGAGGATGTCGTCGAGCCTGCGCTCGTGCTTGTGTCCGGAATCGCGCACCGCGCTTTCGGGGTTGAACCGGGTTGCGGTCAGACCCGCGCGGGATGTTTTTTCGGGGGGCTCGAACGAAGCGTCCGGCAGGCGGAGTTTTTCCATTTCGGCGGCCCAACGGCTGAAGTGGAGTCCGAGGTCGAAGAGAGCGCCGAGGATCATGTCGCCGCTGATACCCGAAAAACAATCGAAATACAAAGTGAGCATGGGGGGCGCCTCCGGCGGCGGTTCAGCCGACTTTCACCCGGACGAGGCGGCTGTTAGTCGTTCGGCCTGTCGCGAGCATCTCCCGCATCTTGCTGAATACGCCGGTCTTTTCAAAGAAATCGAGCGGGTAAATCGAATAACCTATCGAAATGGTTATGGGAACTTCCTTGCATATCTGAAGAATCTGTTCCTTCATCCGGGGGATGATCGCTTCGATCTTGTCCCGGACTTCCTCTCCGACGCCGGG
>JAKLIR010000458.1 GCA_022709505.1 bacterium
TTCGCGGTCCGCCGTTGGAAAACCAACTCAATACCCCCGCGCGAGCGGGCGTTATTCCGCCTGTCAAAATAGCCGTAATTATTAGCGCGTAAATGAATCTTGATCGTTTATGGAACACAGTGGAGTGAATTTTAGCATGAGGGATTCGGAGAGTCCATCGCGATTCATGCATGAACCTCGCAATTCGGCTTCGGTGTTTGCCATATAAGATCCGTTTTCACTTTGAGATGGTTCCGATTGAATCATTACATCGTCGCCTTTATATTATTCATACTATGGGAACCGCATCGGTCGGGGAGGGGAGACACCGCAAACTCATGCCAAGGCTTTGCTCGCTTGTTATTTTTACCATCCTTTTTTTCGGATACGCAATTACATCCGAAGCGGCGACACTTACTATCCTTCACACGAACGACGTTCATGGAGTTTTCAGAGGCGCGGACCTTGCTGGTGAAATCAAGACGAAGCCGGCCCAAGGGCTGTTGCGGATAGGCACGATCGCCGGGAAAATCAAAAGTGAAAACCCAAACACATTAATAATCGACGCTGGGGATGCACTGCACGGAACGGCAATGGTCTATACCCTTCTGGGAGAGCCGGTGACCGAAATAATGAACGCCGTCGGCTATGATTACCGGGCTCTCGGCAATCACGATTACGAATGGGGGCTTGCCGCGCTCGAAGAACACGTAAAAAGATCGGGATGTCCATTTCTCGCGGCGAATGTCTCATTCCCGGAGGGCTACGATTTCAGCGGCGTTAAACCATACGTGATAAAAGAAATCGCCGGCGTCAGGATCGCCGTCATCGGTTTGCTCACGACCGAAACTCTCGACCTCCTGTGGCCGGGATATGCGGAAGGACTGAAAATAGAGAAACCGGAACCCGTTCTCAAAAGAATCCTTAAAGACATTTCGGGGAAAGCCGATTTCGTCTTGTTGATATCGCACCTCGGACTTTCGAGGGACATGAAACTCGCTTCCGAAATCAGCGGAGTCGATTTGATTCTCGGAGGCCATTCGCACGACGCCACCCAAGAGGCTGTTAGAATCGGCGGAACGGTGATCGCAAATTCGGGCGCTCAGGGCGAGTTCTTAGGCCGTGCGGACATCGACTTCGAAACCCCCGCGTCCGGACAGGTGAGGATCAATGACATTTCGTACGATCTTATTCCCGTCGATGATAGTTATCAGGAGAGCATGGAACTCACATCGATATACGAACCGTACCGGGCGGCTGTTGACGAATCGCTCGACAGAGTCGTCGCCGAGTCATGGATAGATATGAGCGGAGAAGATTCGCGCATCAGGGAAACCCGCCTCGGCAACATGCTCGCCGACATGCTTCGTTCGGCCGCCGGAGCTCAAGCGGCGCTGATCGACGCCGGAACCATCGGCGGCGGGCTGAAGGAAGGAAACGTCACCATAAGACAACTCTATTCGACTCTTTCAGCCTATACCCGCCAAAACGTCGTCGTCGGTTTTCTTTCAGGCGCGCAACTTAAGGAAACGCTCGAACTCGCCGCCTCGGACGCAAAAAAAACGTTCAAGCTGCAAGTATCCGGCGTAACATTCGGAATAGACACAACGGCGAATCAAGGCAACCGTATTTTCGATGTCTTGGTGGGCAACAAACCGCTCGATGAGAATGCAATCTATTCGGTCGTCTCCACCGGGCACTTGTACATGGGCGCATCTGGATTCAAAAACCTTAAACAAGCGAACGAAACCGTCAACCTCGGAAGGCCGCTGAGAGATGTCGTAATCAGCCAAGCCCTCAAAGAACGGTTTATATGGCCGGACGCCGCGGGGCGAGTCAGGATATATCCGTGAAACCGTATTGCCACGACATGCTCCCTATAATACACTGAGGAATATGTTCCAAAAGAATCTGAACCTTCTTAGGGACCGGTTCCCTGATGCTTACGACGCCATCGCATCGGTCGGCCGGATTGACTCGGACGGCATTGAGTTCTTCTCCGCCCGAAACGGCGAAGCGTGCGCACGGGTCGGCGCCGGCGGCTCGACTAAAAAAACCATCCATAGTTCCATCGCTCCGAGCAAAGAGGCCGCTAAGATACTCGACACCCTCGGACACTCCGGAGACAGGCCGTTGGTTTTTCTCGGCGCGGGATTAGGTTACACTCTTTTCGAAGCCGCGATCCGGTTCCCGCGCTCCCCCATAGCCGTTTTCGAGGCGCGGCCGTTCCTGCTCGTGAAATCACTTGAACTGTTCGACTGGGAAACGCTGCTTAAAAGAGACGCTTTTTTCATATCTACATCGTATTCCTTTGACATCGGCGAGATACCTGAAATATTTTTCGACACTCCGACCATCGTTCAGCATCAGCCTCTCTTCAAAATCGATATAGATCATTATTTCCCGATAATTAAAATGCTGAACGGCAAAACTCTCTCAAAAAACAAATTGAGGATTCTGTCATTCGCAAGTCGTGGCAACGTCCTTCCGTACACTCTCATGGACATACAGGAAGCGCTTCGTTCGCTCGGCCACGAAGTCTTCGCGGCGGACATATCGGGAATCCATCGTGACACGGAAATGTCGGACGCCGTATGGAAAGCCGTCAGTGACTTCCAACCGGATTTCGTCGTAACGATGGATGCGGTGGGGCTGCGCGAGGAATCCATCGGTCGCCTCGGAATCCCGGTCGCCGCATGGTTCTTCGACGATCCGTTCGGTTACCTGAAATTCAAGGGCGAGGAACACGTTGGTGTGTCGCCGGAATTGATGGGCGATGATTTTCACATTTTCACATGGGACGAACACTATGTGAAACTTCTATTGGAGAAGGATGTGTCCGCACACTACCTTCCGATGTCCTCAAACCCGAACGTGTACAAACCCATGAAATCTATAGCT
>JAKLIR010000459.1 GCA_022709505.1 bacterium
CGAAACGGTCGAGGGCGGCGTTGGCGCGGTCGGCCCACATGCGGCGACACACGCCAGCGGCGGCGCGGACCCTGTCAGTGTCGCGGGTCTCTCCGGGCAATGCACCCAGTCGCAGGTTTCACCGGCGCACTCGTTGATTCACGTTCCGGCATTCAACAACGGATTGCTCATTCTTCCCGACGTGAACGGCAACACAACTCTCGGCGCTCATCTTCTGGATGCAGCTATTCACGGTGGTGGAGCTGGAGTTACCGCCCATCCGGCGCTGACAGGGCTCGACTGGTCCGCCGCCGGACATATCATTGATACTCATTTGCTTCCAAAGGACGCACTCGCTTATCGCAACATAGGTAGTATGCCTCTCCGCTGGGGCACGTTTTACGGGATTCGGGTCACACTCTTTCCCGATATTTCCAGCGACATCCATAACTCGCTCGAGTACAGCAATCTGTACCTGACCACCGACTTCTCGTTCAAACGCGACTGGGGCGCGGGAGTCTGGGACGCGCTTCACATCACGCACGGCCTGTACAAGGGTTCGGATCGCGCCGCGTTCAAGACGGGAGCGAACGCCGTGTTCGACTCCAACAATCGCCCCATCGTGAATGTGCCGACGCCGACCGAAGCGATGGACGCCACGAGCAAAAGCTATGTCGACGGCATCATCAGCGGAATAGATGTCACAAAGTATAAATATCCCGACATTCTTGTGGATGATTCCGGTGGCGTGGACGCCGCGGATATTCCGGCCGCATTCGCGCTGATTCCTGCGGGCGGCGACCGCCATATCGCTTTTCGGCGCGGAAATTATCTTCTCGCGGTGGATCAGTCGTACAGTGTCGGCGGACTTCTCATGACGGGTGCTGGAGAGGCGTCGCGCATTTACGCCTCCGGAACCCGCAGAGCGCTCACGCTGTCAGCCGGTGACAACAACATCGTGAAGATCACGGGGTTTCAATTCGACAACGTCACGCTGATCGTGAACGGCGCGAAGGAAGTCCACATCGCGGAGTGCGTTTTCAATAACTGTGATCTCTATATCGGCACAAGCGCGGAATCGGTCGAATGGGCTATCGTCGAGAACAACCGGTTCATCGAGTCCGAGATATTCTATCCCGGAACCGCCGGAAACGTGGATCACATCACCGTGAAGAACAACTATTTCAAACGCACTGGAGACGTTCAAAGCGGCATTCTCGATATCTGGTGGAATCCGGAAGAGGTTTTTATCCTGGACAACTTGATAGATGTGTCCGGCGTGACCAACAAAAGCGTCAATCCTGACTGGTATTACATCATCGACTCCAATACGAACAAGAACGGCGTCATACGAGGCAACACGATTATCATGCCTGCCGCCAATCCGGCGACCGTTGTCTGCGGTCTCGAACTCACGGGGGACCCGAAAGGAGTGTGGATTATCGAGGGAAACAAGTTCATTAGCAATCTCACGCGCGGCGAGTCTTCCGGCGGTCATTACGGAGTCGATGTTTTCGATAACGACGTCAACGGGCCGTTCTACATCGTTTCCGGGAATTTCTTCGTTGATTTCAACGTGAATCAGGGCGACTCGTATGACAACGATTTTTCAATAGCTGGAACAGCCTCGCATCCAGCGAACATAGTGGTCCGCAACAACATCCACAAAAACTGCAACCATCCGTACTTCCCACTCACCGGAATGAACGTGTCCGGCGATGCGGTTTTCGCATAAATGCAAATCAAAACAAGGAGGTGAAAGTTATGGAAGGCAACAATCTTCTGGTTCAGCTCGGCGGCATCCTGCTCACGCTCGTCGTCACGCTGATCGGCATCTTTAAGGGACTGGTTCCGAAGCTTCTGGAATCCTTCGAGAAGCGCCTCGCGGACAAGGACACCGTTCTCGCTCAGCAGAATACGGCGCTTGACGAGGTGTGCAGGGAGCGGAAAGAGATGACGGAGAAATTCGTGGGTTCATTGAAAGAGATTGTGATCCAGAACGCAACGTCAATGTCGGAACTGACGTCGAATCTCACGGAATTCCGCAAGCAGGTTCACGACGAGCATGATGAACAGCATCAGAATCACCGGGATATTCTGTCTCTCTTGCAGGAGAAGAAACCGAAGTCCCGCGCTGTCGCGGGTTCTCGGAAGTCATAAATCCGGGCGCTGCCCGAAAATCACAGGAGGTGTTTTATGCATTTCAATGCAGACCAGATTTTTCAGATCGTCACTGCGCTCGTGCCGCTGATAGTAGCCGTTCTCGGAATTCTTCTGAAACTGTCTCATGAAGACAGGGAGGAACTGGCGCACAGCGCTGACGCGGCGTTAAAACGTCTCGCCGCCGGCGAGATCGATTCCACGCACGCAAAGGAACTGATTCTCGCAACCGGACTCGTGCCGGAAAAGAAAGTGGACGAGGTCGTCGCCGCCGTGGACGCGGTCAACTCCAAGGTCACCATCCGCAAGAAGAAAGGCGAACCGCTCGAAGTCTTCACCGACAAGCTCATTCCCGGCGTCGGCGTGACAGTTGACACAACCGGCGAAGTAAAGATCGAACCGACTTCTCTTACCGCCAAGGTCGGCCACAAGATCGGGAAATGGCTGAAGAAGAAGTTCTGAGGTACTCCGGAATCACATGTGTATTACATTTACGCCGCTGCAATACCGGGCGGCGTTTTTTTATTTTCGCTGGTAATTGAATTGGGCAAGTCTCACCTTGATAGGATTTTCTCCAGCTTCTGGGTTCTTGAAAATATTTCAATTCTGTGCTTATCCATGTTGATATTTACATCGGTATTGACATAAGTTAATACGATAGTTAAAATATCATTTATGAAACAGCTAACACCTTCTTTTTTACTCGATAATCCTTCTCTGGTTCAGCCTATTGCCCCTT
>JAKLIR010000046.1 GCA_022709505.1 bacterium
TGATCGAATTGGCGGGCATGTCCCCGCTGAACCACACAACCGCCGTGTCGGACAACCAACTTTTTTCCACTCCGTACCTGAAAGCTTCCGCCGGCAACTTCTTGCCATTAAGCTTGACCTGCACATCCGGATTGGAAAAATCCTCGATGATGAGAACCATGTTCGCTATCAGCCCGTCCGCCGCGCCCTGAATTTGAACCGAGATAGGCTCCGACCCGATGGCCTGCAACTTATAACCCCTCTGAAGAACATCGTACTCGCCTCCCGCGGCTCCTGAGACAACCTTCAGGGCGACGGGCTTGAGCCAGTTCGCGGACGCATGCACCACGAAATCGTCGGGCATGCTCGTGTTGCCTATGAGCCATGCCCACGTGTCCATCTCGAGATTTTTATCCACATACTTGGTATCAACGGGAGTCGCCACCATACCGGAAATCGAGGCGTGGCCCGAGGCTTCGGTCCAGACCGGCGGCGCGGACCTCGTCGTGGGATATCCCCTCGTCACCGGCCAGTGGACGCCCCAATATGACGGCGATATGTACCGCCCGTCAACCTTCCACCCGTCGTACTGCGTCATGAAATATTCGAAATTTCTCATTGCCATGACAGCCGTGTTGGGGTCGTATTTGCTGTAGCGCACCCTCGCGATAGCCGGAGTGTTCTTGTCCCACTTGCCGTTCGGCGACGGGAAACTGATCTCCTCCTTGCGCCCGCCGTCTGGAGAAAGAATGCTCATGATCTTATTTGGAAGAATGTCGAACGGGTTGCGTCCCGCCGGCGTCAGAACAATGAACTCCTGAGCCTCGTGCCACGTCATGGGAACGATGTGGCCGACCGCCGCCCTAACTCCGAAACCGTCCGGATAGAAAGTGTACGTTTCCTCTCCCCATTCGTTATCGACGATCGAATATTCGAGATCCGCAATGGCGTATCTCCAGCGAACCACCACGCGCGCCGGCGTGCTTTCCACGATCTGCACCCTCGAATACCTGCATTCCTTGTCCTGCAGAACTTCGATACAATCAACAAGGCCGTTCCTTTCGAACGAAGCTTCTATCCACTCGTAAGTCAGGCCGACGTTGTCCGGCGAAGCCCAGAACGGCACATATCCGGAGCCGCGCCAAAAAACAAACCTGTTGCCATTGGGAAACGCCACCACGACGTCTTTCTTGGGGCCTCTCGCCCAGACATCATCCCATTTCCGGCTCGACCAGCTCTTCTTCTCCCGGTCATATTGCATAACCGAACCTTCATAGTCGATTCGGGCTTCATACGCGCCGAAGTCTTTCTGCGGCGCGGCCGCCTTTTTCACGATAATCCATTTCACGTCCTCAAAAACCGTCCGCCCCCTTTCGGCGGCGGTCAAGGCCGCGAGATATTTGCCTACAAGCAATTTCCCTGCCGCGGTTTCGAGTGAAACTTCCTTGAATTTTCCGGGAATCATCTCGATGTTCTGAACCACGTCCGATATCACGTTCTTTTCTCTGTCCGTTATTTTCAATTCGAGTTGAACCTGTCTCGAAGGACCGTCGCCCGGAACCATTCCCGCGACATCCAGTTTCACGGTCTGGTCGGCGCCTATCACCATTCGCTCTTGTGGAATCAGAAATGTTCCGAGATCGATCGGATTCCGCTCCGGCCGCCGGCTCCATTTCGTCTCGAAAAAGTATTCCTCCTCGTTCATCGAGGTTTCGCTCACCGTCTTCGAGGCTCCGCCCGATTCGAGGGTAAGAGAAAGAGTCTGGTTTGGATAAAACACGGGAACGAGTATGTTTCTTTTGTAGAATGCTCTTTCGTCGTCGAACAGTAGAATCGAGTTCAGCGGCACTTTATTCTGCGATATTTTCAGCTTGTACGTCTTTTTGCCCGGCGCGTTGTCGAACACGGAGACCTGCACTTCTCTCATAAGGCGATCCCCGTCCCTATGGATCAACGGCCAATAGTCGCTGGGTTGGAAGAGATATATCGAGCCGTATTTTTTTGCGACTTTGAAATCGGGTGAATTGTTGGCGATCACTCTATAGAGGTCCTGTCCCATGTCATCCGTGAAGCTCTTGAAACTGAAATCCCATATACGAATGAAACCGGGGCTGCTTTTCTCGTATTGTTTCGTCCATGCGGAAACATTTCCGTCGGCGTCCAGCGCCACGGCTGAAGTGACGTCCTGAGGTTTTACCGCCCGGATGCTCTGCCACGTTTTTTTCAGTTTCCAGTCGATCCCCTTTTTGTCGAATTTCACATCGGAATGTCCCTGCCAGTTTCCCACCGTGTCGAAACCGAGCACGCCCCTACCGCCGAGGTAATCCCATTTGGTTTTATCTCGGCCTTTTTTTCCGACGAAATAGAACGGCACGTCCCCCATCCAAATAATCGTTCCACCGGCGTCGAGGTACTTTCTTATAAGCGCGGTGGGGCTCGGCGCCTCGCCCACGACGGTGTCCGGCACGACGTCCATGGACATTATGAGCATGGTTCCAGCCGCGCCTTTTTCGGCCGCGGTTTCCATCCAGCCGCCGAGTTGCTTCGCGTCGAGGCTCTCGAAGCCCAGCACCGAAGTGAACTCCTTCACTTCCTGCGAACAGGATTTCGTCATCCAGCTCACCGGGTAGCCTTCATCATAATACACAACCAGTTTCGGCTGCTCTTCCGCGAGAGCCTGAATTACGAAAAAGGATACGGACGCAAAAATGGAGAATAGGATGATTATACCTTTGCGCATGCTTGCCCCTCCGGACTGAAATTTTCAGTCGAGTTCTATTATATCAGAATCTCGGGCTTGCGATGAGGGAAAGAAATTCAAAATATGAAGGTTGCGGCGTCAATAAGCCCGAATCCGCCGATTGGATTCGGGAGCGATGATTCAGAGCGGATGAAAAGCAAGGCGGAAGGAGTATTTTTGAAGTGAGCGTAATCGATGTACGTGAACAAAAAAATGCGACGACAACGAAGCTGTTCGCCGCTATGAACATTGCACCGGATTCGACGTTCTATTTACGAATCCGGGATAAAACATCACGGTGGGGTCACGCCGACGATTCGCAGATTCAGCCTGTCCGTTATGAAAACCCTGCCGTCTGGCAAAGTCGTGGAGCCCATCGGGCCTCTCACCTGATTGTTGTTCGCGCCGAAGTCGCTCGCCACGTTTATGATAGTTCCAGAAGTGTCGTAAACGATAACACGGCTCTGATCGTAATCCGAGACGTAAATCCGCCCGTTCGAGCGGTCCACACTTACAGCTATCGGAGTGGTGTATTCCCCTACGTCGGTTCCGGGGCCGCCCCACGCGTCGAACTGTTGTCCGGTGGAGTCAAGCAAGAGCAATTGTTTTGTTGCAACGGAGGTGACGTATATTGTTCCGTCCGCGCCTACATCTATTCCTCTGGGGCCTTGGACCGTGACCGGCCAACCGGGCTGAAGAACGCCGGAGGAACTGTATTTGAAAACCTTGTCCGTGAGAGAAGTCATGTAAATGTTCCCGGCGTTGTCCGAGGCGATCATGTACGGCATCGAGGCATACCAAAGTATTCCGGCTGGGTTCCCCGACGTATCAATCGCTTGAATGCGGTCGTTGTAATCAGCAACATAGAGTAAATTATTTGCGACGGTTATGCTCGAAGGCTTGCTGAAATAACCGGGATCGGCTCCGAACGAACCGAGGGTTTTGACATGGGCGCACGGGTTCGCCGGATTGAATTCGTTTATCCTATGGTTATCCGTGTCCGCAACGAACAGGTGTCTGGTGCCCGGATCATACGCAACATCCATCGGCCTGTTCACATAGTAAGACGTGCTCGGCGGGAAATACTCGGTGGTGGAAGGCTGCGCGCAAATCTGGTCTGGAGTATAGGGATCGGGCATCGCCACGGCGCACAGCGTGTTTGAATAAAGACTTTCGGCATTGGATAGATTAACGGCCGTCACAGCATAGCAATAGTTGTCGAATAAAGTGAGCGGGCCGTTGTCAGTGTAGTTCAGGGTTGAGCCCGGAACATTGTTGTTCACAGTGTCGATGTTCACGAAAGGCCCTGCGGCCGAGGCGCCTCTGTAAATTTTCTGGCTCTTAAGATCGACTATCGCGGATCCGTCCGAATTTAACACCGGCGCTGTGAAATTCAGATCGATTTTCCCGGCGCCCGCGCTTGCGATTGTGTTGAGCGTCGGCGGATTCGGGATGTAACTGTTTACTGCGAGCATTCCGACAAAAACGTCCGTTAGGCCTCTTACGTCAGTCGCCGTGACGGGAATATTGTAATTGCCGACCGGCCATAAGTTTGGCACTGTCAGGCCGTCGATCGTGAAAATGTTGTCGTTGGCGGTCGTGTCACCGTGAGTACCATCGTTATATAACGTCTGATTGTTGACTCCGCCGACGAGAGACATATCGGCCTTGATTGAAGTGACATCGGTAAAGCCGTTGCAATCCGTGAACGTGACTTCCGTCCTGAAGGGAGTGATCCCATTCGGTTTGGCCGGGTTTGGATTGAAAGCGACTTGAGTGATTTGCGGCGCGCCGTTGATGAATAAGGATCCGTTTGAACTACCCGTCAGACCTGCTGTGTCTGCGGCTGTAACCGTCAGTATCTGTGTTCCACAAGCGACGCCTGCTCCTGATATGTTGTTTGATGTGTAGATATTATCAGCGCTGCTCGCGTCTCCATGCGTCCCGTCGTTGTACATAGCCACAGTTCCGTTGAAGCCGAGAGAAACATCGTGGATGTCCGGTTTCCCGTTCTGGTCGGTGACAGTCGCGGTAACCGTCGTCGTGAGCGTTCCGGCGTCATCGATCCAATTAGGCGTGAATTGAACCCCGCTCACAACCGGAGCGATGTTGTTAACCGTGAAATCGATGTTGTTCTGAGACGCGGTCAACCCCGCCATGTCCCGGACGGTGGCGGTGTACAGATATGTCGCCGGCGAGACCTGCCCGACCGTCAGCGCTGTTTTTTGCCACACAACACCCGCGCCGGAATATGAAAGTGTGATCGTTCCTCCTCCTAATACACTACTCCCGTCGGGAGACGTCACCGAGTTGATGTCGGCATTTCCGTTCGGGTCCGAAACGTTGCAGCTCATAACAATCCCCATGTCGCCGGGATTGCCGGAGGAAGGAGTAAACTTACAGCCCGATATCGTGGGAGTCGAATTTTTCACTATGAAATTTACGTTTATGTTGCCGGCGCTTGCTCCGGCTGCGTCGGTTACAGTCACCGTATATGAATAAGTCGTGGGCAGTTTGTTTCCGACCGTGAGAGACGGCGACACCCAACTTACGCCCGTTCCGGAGTAGGCGAGTGAAATCTGAGGCCCGCCGAAAACACCGATCGCGTCAGGGGCGATAACCGATGCGATATCCTGCCTTCCGTTCGGGTCCGAAACATCGCAACTCAACACGACGCCGGAGTAGTTCGGATATTCCGTGTTCGGTGTGAATTTACAGTTCGAGATCGAGGGAGCGGCATTATTGACGGAGAAGGCTGCGGCACTACTTCCGGTCAGGCCTCCCGAGTCAGTCGCCGTTACCGTGAAGTTGTACGGGAATGGAGAAACCGCGGAAACGGTCAATCCTGTCTTCTGCCATTTATTGCCAGAGCCGCTGTATGTGAGAGTGATCCCCGCTCCTCCGAAAACTCCGCTCGGGTCGGGAGCTGTGACGGATGTTATGTTCGGCCTCCCGTTCGCGTCAGTCACATCGCATTCCAATTTTATGCCGCCGGCGCCGGGATTGCCGCTCGAACTGGTGAACACACAATTGCTCACCTGCGGCGCGGAGTTCAAAACCGTGAACTGTACATTATTCTGTACCCCGACGGCGGTGGAAGTATCTCGCGCGCTTACTGTGAAATCAGCCGTTTGTGGCAGGATTGCGGATGCTACGTTCAGACCCGTTTTGCGCCATTTGTTTCCAGAGCCGGAATAGGCAAGCGAAATCGCTCCGCCGCCGAAGATTGAGTTGGTGTCCGTCGTTGTGACCGTGAGTATGTCGGAGTTTCCATTGCTGTCAGTCACATCGCATTCGAGAGTTATGTTCAACGCGCCCGGAAGACCGTTGTCAGGGGTAAAAGCGCAGTTGCTGACCTGCGGCGCCACGTTGTTCACTGCAAAAGTGATGTCGTTTTGCGGCACAGACTGACCTGAATGGTCTTGTACTGTTATGTTGTAATGATATGTTTGCGCCTGAACACTTTGGACGGTGAGAGGAGAAGTGCTCCATACGACGCCTGCCCCGGAATAGCTTAATGATATCGGCGCCGCCCCGAACACTCCGCTTGTATCCGGCGTCGTGACCGATGCTATATCCGCCATACCGTCGGGATCGCTTACATCGCATTTGAGTTGGATACCGGTAGCTGCGGGATTCCCATTGTCAGGCACGAAAACACAATTCGAAATAGTTGGGGGCAAACTGGTTAATGTGAACGGAACATTCAATTGCGATGCGTTCAAGGCCCCCTGATCCGTGACGGTGACGGTGAAATTGTAAGGTCCGAACGGCACGCTTTGAGACGTCAGCGTCCCGCTTCTCCATTTAACCCCCGTTCCGGTGTAGGTGAGAGTAATATTTCCACCGCCGAACAGACTGCTCGCATCCGGCGCGGAGACTGAGGATATGTTTGCGATTCCATTCCCGTCACTGACATCGCATTCGAGAGTGGTGTTTGTTCCTACGCCGCCGCTGACCGGGGTAAAAGCGCAATTGCTGATCTGCGGCGCCGCGTTATTCACTGTGAACGTTGCATTTATCTGTGCCGTGAGGCCCGAGGCGTCCGTTACCGCCACGGTGAATGTATATGGCGTCGGCTGGACGCCGCCCACTGTCATGTTGATTTTCTTCCAGACTATTCCAGTGTCATAAGCAAGATTTATCACACCGCCGAATACGTTGCTCGAATCAGGTGCGCCGACGGACGCGATATCGTTCCGCCCGTTTGCATCAGTAACATCGCATGAAATGGAAATCCCCGTTGTTCCGGGGGCTCCGTTATCGGGGCTGAAATTGCAGTTGTTTATAGTGGGAGCGACATTGTTAACGATGAATTGCGCGCTGTCATCGTCGCTCTCTCCGCTGAGATTGAACGCGGTCACAGTGAACGGGTAGCTCGCTGGCAGTTTGCTTTGAACCGTCATTGCGGTCGTCTGCCATTTGTTTCCGACGCCGGAATACGTAAGGCTCAGTTGATTTCCAGCGGTGACGAAAACGCCGCTTGTGTCCGTTGCACTCACCGATGTGATACTCGCAACTCCTCCGGAGTCGGTGACGTCGCAACTTAAAACTATCGTATCGTCGCCCGGATTCCCGCTGGGATTCACAAAGTTGCAGTTCGAGACCGCCGGCGGAGAGACCAAAAGCTTATCCGCCGCGAAGCGCGACGAGTTGGACAAACCATCCGTTGCGATCGCTGAAACATACTGGCCGTCATTCACGGTTACGCCGCTGAAATCGTAATTTCCGCTTCCGTCCGCCGTCCCGTTTGCAATGTGTTCGACCGCTTCGCCGTAATTGCTGCTGTCTTTATTTATTCCGTGGGCCGTGCTATCCGCGCGAACGAGGTGGACCGTGCAGTTGGCGCAGGTCGTCACATGGACGTCGTAGCTGTTGCCGCCGAGACTCGTCGCGGAACTTACCACGGGGCGGGCGATTCCGCCGTTCGAGCCGTTCTTCAACTCTATCGGTTCCTCGCCCGTAAGGTTGTTCTTATTCTCGTACATCACCGCTTTCACGATACTGTTTCTCGTCGCCCCGACGCCGTCAATCGATATCGCGGCTTTGCCATTGTAAGCGATCGTCGCCGTCGCGCCCGCAGTGGTCACTATGGTATTGCTCGTTGAAATCCCGGAAATCGACACCCCGTATCCGAGGTTCCCGAGGTCGGTGTAATCTCCGCTCGCGGGCAGCCCTATCCTACCGTTCGTGACAGTCACATTCGATGTAGTTTCTATCGCGACGCCGTCGAGTTTGTTCGCCGAGATCACGTTTTGTTGTTGCGTATTCGCGCCGCCGATCTTATTCAGAGTACCCGCGCTGTTGAACCTGACGCCCGGTCCCCAGTTGCCGCAGCCGGACGCTCCATTCGTGCAAACACCGATGTAATTCCCGTACACGAGATTCGAATCTGAACCCAAGCCGGTAATGTAAACACCGGGCGTATTCGCCGAAGCCGTGTTTTTGACACCGTTGCACGCTATCACGTTTCTTTCAGTCGTATCCGTGGTCTGCACGCCGATTCCGTTGTTCGAGCCGGTAGCCATTATCTCGACGCCTCCGCCGAGATTCGCCGCGTTGGGCGATGAAGAATCGAGACAACCGTCACCAGCAACGTTCGTTCCGATTTTATTCCCTTGAACATAAACGTGGTTCGCATAATTGCCTATCGCGACGCCGAAACTCTTGTTTCCTGAAATCACGTTTCCTTTTCCCGCGGTTCCTATCTGCACGCTGTCAAGCGTAGCGCCGCTGCCGGCGCCGGCGTAGATGCCGAAGTAGTTCCCGGCTATAACATCGGAAGGATTTATACCTATGTAATTTTGCTCTAAAGTCGTCGTCGTTCCGTTGCTTCCATGAACGGCGATCCCGGCGCAGCCGCTGACTCCGCCGCCCTGATTGCAGGTCGCGTCGTCGAAATTGACCACGGTGATATTTTTTATCTGAACGTCATCGGCCGAAATCACGAGCCCGTTGCAGTTTGCGCATAAGGAACCGTCCAGCGCCACATTATTCGTTTCCCCGTCGATTATCGTTCCATCGCCGATTCCCCCGACACCTGAAATTATCTCCGGCAATTCGGTCAGCGGTTTTATGGATTGGCCGTTCAAGGACGAAGAGAACTTGATCGTTTCCGCTCCCGCGGTGGTGTTAGCCTCCGTTATGCATTCTCTGAGCGAGCCCGCCCCGGAATCGTTCGTGTTTGAAACGGTGGGGCAAGTATTGGAGCAGGCGTAAGCGGTGGTTGTCGCCCATGCGGAGCGGTTATAAGAGATATCGACTGTTCGGACGTTGAAATAGTAGTCCCCGAGCGGCAGATCGTTTCCGGGGCCGAGGACGTAATCCACTTCATAGGTTCTGTCATTGGCGCCGGGTCCTGTCGCAACCGGTTTCGGCCTACCGAAGTTGCCCGGGCCCGAGGGATACAGATCGGACCATATTTCCCTGCCGAGCTGAGAGGTTCCCAGCCTAATGTCATACGTTAATAGGTCGGGGTCTGAGGGGTCGGTGTCCGTCCCCTGCATCCATTGCAGCTTGAGATGTGTTTTCGCCGGGAGACCCGTGTCCACGTATGTCGTGCATGAAGCCGACTGCGGTTTGCCCGGAACCGCGTTGTCCGCGGTGTTGTTGATCCACACGTCGTTCTGGTTGAGCGGTCCCGCGTCTATGAAATCGAGAGTATGGTCTCCGTCGAGGTCCCCGAATCTCGCCTCATAAGGCGTGTTGATCGTGTTCGGGAAAGTAGCGTCTTTTGAATATGAAGATCCGCAATAGTTCGCCGGAGTCGTCTTCGTGTACAAATCGAGAATATCAACATCGTTGCCGAGTAGAATGTCCGGCATTGTTCTCGTTGTTTGGGTCTGCCCCACCGCCAACGAGAAATAAAACTTTCCTCCTCCGACGTCATAACTCGTGACGTTGTCTATCGATCCGTTTCCGTCTCCGCGGTATATTTTGAAACCGTTGTCCGACCAATCGACCACCGCGATATCGAGAGCGCCGTCGCAGTCGTTTACTGAGTTCGTAAGTTCCGACGCCGCCCCGAAATAGCTCAAGTTATTTATCGTCGATTCGTAGGAGAGATCGTAAGCCTTCGTTGTCGGATTGTACACATAAATTCGCAACGGGTCATAGTTCACTTCAGCGAAATCGAGATAGTCGTCGCCGTTGAAGAATCCGGGAACTATGTAATAAGTCTGCGTTCTCGAACCTACTGATTTCGGCGTTGGGTCGAAAGAACCGGTTCCGAGGTTGTCATAAATGTAATTGTAATGGTCGCTGTTGCCGGTGGAAGCGAGCACTTCGAGTTTAGCGTCGTGATCGATGTCAACGAATTTTATCGACGTTCCGTTGCAGTCCCCGTTGCAGAGACGTTGGCTCATCGTGAAAGTTCCGGCGCCGTTATTCTTGTAAATTACATATCCCTGTCCTGTATCACATGCGACTCCGAGATCGAGGTCTCCGTCGTTATCGAAATCCGCGAGGTCCATGTCGCGGGTCTGACAAGCGCCGGCCGCGTCCGTGAGGATGTAAGTCATATTGAAATTCCCGGTACCCAGCCCGAGATACACTCTGCTCTGAGGGCCGTACTCTCCGATTATGACGTCGTTGATCGAGTCGCCGTTCACATCTCCGATCACGAGGTGCTGTCCGTCGGCGTTCGAGCCGAGAACAACATTCGTCCCCGGCGGCGGCTTTCCGTAACCCGCTATTTCGAGTTGCGTCGGCTCCACTCCTTGATCGAGCACCGTCATGACGAACTTTCTGATTTTATCCCCCGCCCGCGCCGTGAGTCGTATTTCGCCGGGGGATACGGCGGTGAGAGTCCCATCTTGCGTTATGACACCATGCGTCCCTTCAGCTTCCCAAACCACGTTCACGGGATGCGAAACCGCTTCCGCGTACTCTCCGTGAGTCTTGAATTTAACGACTTCTCCGGGTCTCATCACACCGGGCCCCGGTGCGACGAACAACCTTATCATTCCTTCAAGGTCAACACTCACCGATGCGATCCCCGAGGCGTTGCCGCCTCTCCCATCGCTCGCCTTCACCCTTATTTGGTATTCGCCCCTGACATCCGGCGCAGTCCACGTAATCCGATTTCCGTTCTGTGCGGAAAGCGAACCTCCGGTTGCTTCGAAAGCATAGCTGATCTGATCTCCATCGGGATCGGACGCCTGCGCTGTTACAATGGTTGACTGGCTGCGCGACATCACCGGCCGCTGCACGCCGAAATTCGTGAGAACCGGCGGGGTGTTTCCCGCAGAATACGGCGACACGAGATTTTTAATATTGAGGCGGCCCGCGCCGAGCGTCCTCGTTCCGGTCATCGGATCGGCGTTGTTTATAAGAGCGCTGAAAATCTCCGTCGCGGACAAAGAAGGATTTATGCTTTTCAGAAGACCGGCGGCGCCCGAAACCAGCGCCGCCGCGCCCGACGTTCCATCCATGAACGACGCCGCGCCTCCCGGCGAAAGCGAATACAATTCGACTCCCGGCGCTCCGAGTTTCACCGCCGTTCCATAGTTCGTGAAAAACGCCGCCGCGTCATTCTTGTCGGTCGCGCCGACCGTGAAAACTCCGTCGAGCCCGGCCGGAACTCTCCACGCCGTGTCGTTTGATTTATTCCCCGCGGCGGCGACCACCACCGCGCCTGATTGCCTCGCATAATCAACCGCGCTCTGAAATATCCGCCATGCATCCGAACCCGGAGCGGCTGCGCCTTCGATGCTCAAATTTATTACGTCAACATGCCTGTTGGCCGCCTCGACGACTCCGTTTATCACGGCGAAAAACGGGCAGTCGCCGTTATCGTTACAGGCCTTCACGGGCATAACCTTGCATCTCGGGCATACTCCGGCTATCCCCACGTTATTGTTCATATTCGCGGCTATCAGTCCGGCGAGATGCGTGCCATGGCCGTTGACATCCTGCTCGGGCGACGAGTTCCCGCCGAGGAAACTTACACCGGAGGCGATTTTGCCTTGTAAATCAAGATTCGCACCATCGACGCCGGTATCCACCAACGCCACCACGGGCTGAGGAGCTTTATTTCCGACCATCCACCCCGCCGGCGCTTGAATCGTACGGAACGCCCAGCTTTGTCCGGGATCCGCGCCGGTTAAATACGGCGGGTCGTTAGGAATGAAATCTCCCGCTTGACTGAACACGAAATGCGGGATTGCCGCGCCGACTCCGCCCTGCGCCGACAGCGATGACTCCGCCAAAGTGACGTCCGTACCGGCTGGCAAGGTTATTTGATAGAGTTGCAGATATGGATTGTAGCCGACTACGGTTCCGCCGACCGATGCTATTTTGCTCCTGAAATCCTGATCGCTCGTTCCGGGCGCCGCTGTCACAAGAATCTGATCCGCCACCACACGACGCCCCGTTGCCGCGTCCGTCACTATCTTTTCCGTTGCGACAGGCGCAAAAACTATTTCTCCGTTCGAACGCACTGGAAATTCAAGTTCGCATCCTTCGTAAGCAAACAGTGCGTATCCCATCCACGGAATCATGGACGTCGCTGGTGTAAACAAATTAGTGGAAGGCGAATAAGCAAAAAGTACCGGACTTACTTTATCGGTCGTTCCGAGAGCCTGTCCGCCGAACTTCATTTTTTCGTTCCATGCAAGCTGAACATCGGAGGGCGGGCCGATCAGGTTCCATCCCTTTTCAAGACGGACCTTGACCGTACTCGTGTCCGACCTCATTTCAGATTTAAAATCGACTGTCGTATCGCCTCTGAAATATATCCAGTATCCCCGGCCCGCTTCTATCGGCATCGTAGCCTTGCCGTCACATAGACTGTACCTGCCGCCTTCCACGGAAAATGCTGAATCAGCCGGCAACGCCGCGCATAAATCGGAACCATCGAGGGTTACCGGAAAAGACACCAGTTGCCATCCCTGTGGGAATCTTTTTGATATCGTTGCCGCGCCGGCGATTAATGGAAACAGTAAAACGAAGAAGGACAATAACAAAATTCTTCTTCTGAAGAAGAGGCCGTTCATAGTTCTGACTTTTATTATAATTAATACTATATTGTTTACAACAATAATTACGTTAATTGTAATACTCATTGGGAAGGATGTAATATAATAATTATTAAGTGAGGAAAAATGAGAAGAGTATTGATATTTTTTATAATAGCGGCGGCGGTTTTAACCCCTGTTACGGCATATACCTGAGGGGCGCGTCCGGCTCCGGGAGAGCCACAGGCTAACAAGCAGGCTCAGGCGGTAATCGTAAAGGGACGAACCGAGATAAACCTTCTTCATTCCGAAGACATGCTCGGCGTGTTCGAAAACGGAACTCAGCCCGCTTATCTCGACAAACAAATTCGCAAGATTATAAAACAGCTCGACCCTTCAATCGCCGTAAAAACCTCTGGTGGAACAGAAAAAGAAATTTTTATTGCAAAAAATCTGAGACTCACGGCGACGAACCCGACATTGGCCCGAAACACCATCGGAAACCAAGTTCAGGTGGACGACTATGTCTCTCCGGTAGCCGGAATTATTTTCCAACGTACCGTTTTTTCTTCGGGAGAAAATTCGAAAACACGAACCTTGGGAGATCCGAACAGGGAAGTTTTCACATCGTCCCCGACGGTGGC
>JAKLIR010000460.1 GCA_022709505.1 bacterium
CCGGAAGCGCGTCATTGCCTTCCATCGGGAGAACGGACAGGCGGTTTTTCACGAGCCTGCCACCTATCCGGAATCCGCTTGAGAGTGTTTTCAGGGCGCTTTCATCTATCATGCTGCGGTTATTATAGCAAATCCGCATCAAAAATTTACACAGCGGTGAATTCCTCGGGCGACATTGCCTTTCCCGTGGCTTAAGAGAACCCTTTGAAAAGGGTTCCCTTAAGAATCTCTCCTAAACTTTTCGCTCGCGCAATTCGGGAAGAGCGCCGAATTGCTTCCTCAATTTATCACATCACATTTTCTGTCATTCCGGTCTCCTCGCCGGAATGCATGGAATGGCTGCTTGTAACATTTAATGGAAAGCGTGAGTTAATAGGTCTGTGATTATTGAAAATATGGGAGAAACATACATACGAGCGTTTTAGATTTCGGAGTGCGAAAATTCATTTTCGCTTTCATCGTCGGGAATTAATTCCCGGCGCAAGCAAGGCGTCGATGAATCGACGCACTCCAGATCAGGAATCTTTATACGATCTGTTTTGAAACCGGAAGCAGTTATTTCACCCTCGTTCCGGCGCTCCGCGCCGGAATGCATGGAATGGCTGCTCTGCGGTCAAAAGTCGCACGCCGGCGACGGCCCGTGCTTGCTGCGCGTTACGACGCGGAGCATCGTAACGAGAAATAAAAAGCGCTGGACGCGGAGTATTGTAAAGAAGAAAACATCGGCAGGCTTGGAATAGCGGTTCTAAAGGAATCTATTTACCGTTGCGTGCGAAATCCCGGCCGCATTCGAGGGCTTTCCGATTCAGAGGAAGCAGGTGCTTTCGCTTCTCCGGAAGAGTGGATTCGAGGGCCGACACGGCGTTTTCGAGAGTGACCACGCCGGTTTTATCGATGAAAGCGCCGAGCGCGATCATGCTTGCCATGCGCTGGTCGCCGATCTCGTTGGCGAGGTCGAGCGTGGGTATGAAAACGGCGTCGACGTCTTTGCGCGAGAGGTCGGAAGCCGCCATGAAAGTCGCGTTTCCGATGATCAGGCCGCCGGGCCTGACGATCGGTGCGAACTTTTCGAGGGATGGTTTATTCATGGCGATCAGCGAATACGGGCGGCCCGTGATCGGGGACCCTATGCGGCGGTCCGAGATAACGACGGTGCAGTTCGCCGTGCCGCCGCGCATCTCGACTCCGTACGACGGCATCCATGTCACATGTTTGTCTTCCCGCATCGCGGTGAGGGCGAGCAGGTCGCCGATCATGAGGATTCCCTGTCCCCCGAAACCCGCCATCAAAACGTCGTAGTACATAGCCGCCTCTTTCTCGATGTATCGCCTGTTGTTTCCCGTGTCGCGAAACGGGTCACAGATAGTCCGCGGTCGTTCGTTCCTTGAATATGCCGAGCGGGAAGTAAGGCGTCATTTCCCTATCGACTCTTTTATATGCGTCGAGCGGATTCATGCCCCAGTTCGTCGGGCAGGCGGAAAGGACCTCCACGAATGAGAAGCCCATTTTGTCGATCTGCATCTTGAACGCTTTCTTGATCGCTTTTTTCGCCTGCATGAGATTTTTCGGGGTGTCGCACGCCACGCGGGCTACGAACGCCGCGCCTTCGAGCGTTGCGAGCATCTCCGCCATCTTTATCGGGTAGCCGTCTCCCATGAACTCGCGTCCGTAGGGCGATGTGGTGGACTTCTGCCCGAGCAGTGTTGTCGGCGCCATCTGTCCGCCGGTCATTCCGTAAACGGTGTTGTTCACGAATATTACGGTTATATTTTCACCGCGGTTCGCCGTGTGCACGGTTTCCGCGAGCCCTATCGCCGCGAGGTCCCCGTCGCCCTGATAGGTGAAGACTATTTTTTCAGGGTGGACCCGGTTGATGCCGGTCGCTACCGCGCAAGCGCGCCCGTGCGGCGCTTCCATGACATCCACATCGATGTAGTTGTATAGAAACACGCAGCAGCCGACCCCGGCCACGCCGATCGTTCTTCCCTTAATGCCGAACTCGTCGATCGCCTCCGCCACCATCCGGGTCACGTTCCCGTGATTGCATCCGGGGCAGAAATGGTAGATCGTGTCCTTAAGGCACTCGGGCCTCGAATATACCTTTTTCATTTCCGCGAGTTGCTTTGCGTCCATAGCCATGATTCATCACCTTCCGGTGGTCGCGCTCCGCGGCGCTCAGTAGTATTTCTTTATCTGTTCGAGAACGTCGTCCGGGGTGGGCAGCCCTCCGCCCGGACGCGCGTATAGGAAAATCTCCGCGTTGCGGTCCGCGTTCACCTTCACGTCCTTCACCATCTGCCCCGTGTTCATCTCCACGACCAGCGTCTTCTTGATACGCTTGGTCAGCTCCGCAACCGGTTTTTCCGGGAAGGGGAATATTGTGATCGGCCGGAGCAGCCCCACTTTCAGCCCTTGCTCCCGCGCCATGTCGATCCCCGTCTGCACCATCCGCGAGCATGAGCCGTACGCCACGATGAGCAACTCGGCGTCGTCCACGTCGAGTTCCTCATAATACGTATCGTTCTCTTTGAGTGCTTTGTATTTTTCAAAAAGCTTCCAGTTCTGGACTTCCATCTCGCCGTCCCCGAGGAAGAGCGATTTCACAAGGTTCGATTCCCTTCCTTCGTTGCCGACGAGTGACCACGGCTTTTCCGGAAGATCGATCTCCGGTCGCGCCTCGATTTCCACCGGCTCTTTCATCTGGCCGAGGATCGCGTCCGCAAGCACGACCGCCGGGTTCCTGTACTTATCCGCGAGCTCGAAAGCTTTTATCGTGAGCGAATACATTTCCTGAACGGACGCCGGCGCCACTGCTATTGTGTAGTAATCCCCGTGCCCGCCGCCGGACGTGACTTGTTTGTAGTCGCCCTGAGTCGGT
>JAKLIR010000461.1 GCA_022709505.1 bacterium
ATTTCTTTGTCAAAGGCCTGTTCGCGAAGGAGAATCCCGGGTGCCCGGAATCGCCTTCGGGCGACTCATCGGATTGGCTGATCGAAGACCTCGCGAAGAATTGCATGTTCGTGCACGGGCCGGCGCCGATGCGCGATTCGAACGAACTCGCGCCCGGAGATCTGTTGACGATAAAGGCGAAGCTCATCATGAGAGAGGTTGAAGGCAAGACGAGTTTTTATCTCGAAATGATACAAACGGAGTCCGCGCCGGCGAATAAAGCGGCGGACGACGACAAAAACAACATGCAAAGATAGGAGAGGACCATGAGAAGATTGAATGCGGTGACGGTTTTGATTGCAACGGTGTTATTCACGGGGATTGCGTTTGTTTCAGCCCATGCGGCGGAATCGACGCCTCCGGAGATGCTTCTCGCTTCGCTCTACAAAAGGGCGGAATCGTTGAGCAATTACAGCTTCACGTTCGACTATAAAGAATATATCGAGAAGGACAAGAAGTACTCCGAAAGAACTTGCATGTTCTGGTACGTCAAGCCGGACCTCATCAAGATGAACGTTACAGCCGGAGATGACAAGGGCTCGAAAGTCGCCTACAACGGCATCAAGAAAAAGAATCAGGTGAAGGCGAAAGCGTCTTACATGCCGATCCCCATCACTGTCAAGAAAACGGACCCGAGACTCGAAGGATTCTTCCTGAGCGATTGGAAATCGGACGCCGTATCGATAAAGAAATTAATCGGCGACGGGAAGCCGGTCGCGGGCAAGGACGCCAAGATCAAGGGGAAGAACGCGAAGAGCATCGAGTTCAAGGGGCTTAAGGGCGAATTCGACAGGATAATTCTCTGGATCGGCGTTGAAGACCCGGTTCTTCTCCAGTACGAGTATTACAAGGCCTCGAAGCTTATTCAGAAAAAAACGTGGTACGACATCAACACTTCAGCGGGACTCACGGAAGAAGATTTCAAAATATAAGCTCTCGACACAAGCGGCCCGGGGGAATTCTCATTTTCCCCCGGGATTTCCATTTCCCCCCGCATTTTTTTTGGTGGAAAATTCGAGTTACGCCTCGGCATCTATCTGAAACGGCGCAAGCGGGTCGAACACGACGGTCAAGCGAAGAACGTACGGATACGTTCGAGCGATTTTCATCTTTGAGAATTATTTCGTCCGCAATTCAGGGCAAGCGGAAAACGGTCACATCCCAGAATATTTTATTGCATTGAACCAGAGCGTCGCGTGCTTATCGAGACCCTGACCGGTGAAGTGGCATGCGTCGTGGCGGTCGTCTATGCTGGTAATCTCGTCGCTGAACGCGCCCGGAAAAATCTTCAGTTCGGTGTTCACAAGCTCGCGCTGAGCCTGCTGTATCTCAAACCCTTCGCCGAGCCTGCCGCAGCGGGTGGCGACCGCAACGTATATCGGCGCGTCAACCCCCTGTTTCCGGATGTCCCCGACCATGGTCATGAACATTTTCTTATACTGATCCTTCGGCGTCTTCGAACCGTTGTCGTTTTCTCCTTGATGCCACAGCAAATGAGTGATCTTGATGTCTTTCTTTTTCAGTGAATCGAAAGCGTCCAGCACTCTTCCGTAGAGGTCGCCTTCGGGGCCGGGGGTCCAGCGTTTCATGGGCGTGCCGCCCACGCCGACCGCCACGATCAGAACCTTGTCATACATTCCCGCTTCGATGAGTTTGTCCGCGAGGCGGGGCCATAAGCTGCCGCCGCTTCCCGATGTGCCGGGCAGCGGATCCATGCCCTCGTAGCACTTGCCTTCGTAAAAGACGTAAACCGGCTGCTTCGGCGTGTATTTGTCCGGACTCGAGTTCGCGGAGTTAGATTGCCCGAACGTGAACATAACCATCGTTCGAGGACCGAGGATTTTTTTACAAGACACGACTTTGCGGTTAATCATATAGACGTAGTCGCTGTTGGGAAAGTAGTCGCCGGGCTGCTCGGGCTTCCATGCGAGGGCAGGCGCGGCCGACGCCGCCATTCCGGCGAGTATGAATAACGCGATTGCGGTAGTGCGTATTGTTCGTGACATGAGTTTTTCCTCCGGGCTGTGCGCGCGCCCTCCGTGGGCGCCGGCGGATTTCGTTCCTGACTCGCCGGTGGTGCGTCGAATCAGGATTGAAACCGGCTTCTGCCGCGTATTCTATCTAAAATATTCTCAATAAATAAAGTTCATACCGAAAAAATCGCGAAGAGACTTTTTAAGGGCGCGGCCGGGTGCGGAGACCCGGCCCTGCTACAAGTTGCACAAGAAAAGAGCTTTTTTCTCGTTACGATGCTCCGCGTCGTAACGCGTGGAAAGGCCGCTCCCGCGGCCTTCTTTCGCCTCCGGCGGCCCAAGGGGAAACTTTGCCTTTGCCCAAGGGGAAACTTTGAAAAGTTTCCCCTTGGGAATCCTCTTCAAACTTTTCGCATGCGCAATTCCGAGCTACGCTTTCGGAATTGCGCCTTCTTTAAAAGAGTTTTTTTTAGAAGCATAACGAAGTGAATTCCTACACGGGAACACGAGCGTTGCCGGCGTGTGACTTTGTGATCGCGGAGCGGTCAATCCCATGCGTTCCGGCGCGTAGCACCGGAACGAGTGCAACATGACGGAACGAGGGCGTGAAGGGGAGATATTTTCTCGTTACGACGCCCAGTGCCGGAATGCGAAATAAATTGTCTTTTTTGTCGGAGTGCGGACAATTTTGAATTTAGCTTTTTGAGTTCCGGCGAAATAGTATAATGAACACATGAGGACTTCCCAGACCTTGACTAAGATTTTGTTTTTTCTTGCAGTGCTGATGCTTCAGTCGTCGGTTGCGAGAGCCTGTACGCCGATTCCTCAACTTGTATTTGTTTTT